>JBGPGF010000010.1:0-28502 GCA_041483755.1 Terriglobia bacterium
GAAAGGTTTCCAGTGACGGCGTCGCCGATCCCAGCAGCGCCACCGCGCCTTCCAGCTTCGCGCGCACGATGGCCACGTCGCGCCCGTGATACCGCGGCGTCTCTTCCTGCTTGTAGCTGCTTTCCTGCTCCTCATCCACGATGATGAGGCCGAGATTCTCCAGCGGCGCGAAAACCGCCGAGCGCGTCCCCACCACCACGCGCGCCTCGCCGTTGCGCACGCGCCACCATTCCCGCGCGCGCTCGATGTCGCTCAGCGCCGAGTGCAGCACCGCCACGCCCTCATACCGCACGCCAAACCAAGCGCGGCACAGCCGCCCAATCCACAGCGTCAGCGCAATCTCCGGCACCAGCACGATTGCCGTCTTCCCCCGCGCCAGCGTCTCCTGGACCGCACGCAAGTAAACTTCCGTCTTGCCGCTCCCGGTAACGCCAAAAAGAAGTTGCGTGCCGAACACTCCCATGTCGAGCTGCGCGCGAATCGCCGCCAGCGCCAGTTCCTGCCCTTCGTTCAGCTCATGTGCGGGCGGCGTGAAGCCCGTATCAAAGGGATCCTCGACAGGATCAATGGGCTCCTCCCAGCTTTCGAGCACCCCCGCGCGCAGCAGCCTTTCGATCACGCTGCGCGAGACCCCGCTGATCCGCAGCAGCGCCGGCAGCGGCAGCGGCCCGCGCTCGTGTTCGAGGATGCGCCGCAGCTTTTCTTCGTTTGTGGAAAGGCCCGCCGCTCGATCTTCAATGGCATCTAGCCCGGATGGTTTCCAAGTAATGATCCGGTGCATCCGGCGCTTCCGCCCCATCACCGCCTCGCGAATCTCCACCAGCCCGCGCCTCTGCAGCCGGGCAATTGCCGGCCCGCGCGTGGCAAGTTCCCTGCTCCCGGTGAGCAACAGCACCCCTCTGCGCCGCAGCAGCGCGTCGAAAACAGCGCGCTCGTCCTCCGGCAGCGGGTTCTCCGCCACGGCGGCAAACGTCGCGCGTCCCGCTTCGGTGATGTGCAGCTCGCGCCGCGTGCGCAGTTCGGTCACCGGCGGCAGCATGGCGCGGAACACTTCGCCGGTTGGCGCGATGTAGTAGCCCGTAATCCAGTGTCCGAGTTCGAGGAGCGCGGGATGGAGCGCCGGCACCAGGTCGAGCACGCGCGCAATCTCGCGCACCTTCGCCCCCGCCGGCGGCTGCGTGCCCAGCGTGATGACCACGCCGACCAGCGAGCGCCGCCGGAACGGCACCAGCACGCGGCTGCCCCTCTGCACCGCGTCGCGCAGCGCAGCCGGCACCGCGTAGGTGAACGCCGTTGGCGCAGGCACCGCCAACGCCACATCGCAGAACAATTCGTTCGTGTCGGAAGGAGCCACAGCGCAGAGTAGTTTAACAGTGTAGCGCCGGGCTCAACGGCTGACGAAGTAAATCCCCGCAAAAATCAGGCACACCCCAATCCACTGTCTTCGTGCGAGGCGTTCGCGCAGGAAAATCGATGCCAGCGCAACCGTCACAACGCCATAGAGCGACGCCAGCACGCTGACCACGGACACCTGCTCGAGCGTCACCCCGATGTTGTTGCACACAAACGCGCCCGTATCGAACAGCCCCATCCCCGCCGCGAACCAGCCATAACTCGCGCGGGGAAACCTCACCGGCTGTCGCGCCAGCAGAACGATCACAAAGGAGATCACCATGCTCGTCAGGCGAATCATCCACACCGCCACCGCGCCGCCGACGCGCGGCACCACGCGAATCCCCAACAGCCAAAAAAGCACGCCGAAACCTACCGCCGCCAGCACCGCCCAAACGACGCCCTTGTTTTTTGCTGGCGCTTCCGCCCTATCGCCCTCTCCGGCCTCCTCTCCACTCGCATCCGGCGCCGCGCCGGCCAGTATGACTCCCATGAGCGTGAGCGCGATCCCCGCGCCACGGGCGATCGTGAGCCGTTCCCCACTCAGGAATGAAAGGATCACAGTCAGCGCGGGGTACGCGGAGGAAATCGGCGCAACAATGCTGAACTTTCCAATTTCAAACGACCGAAAAAGCGCCAGGGTCGAGCCGGTGTTGATGACTCCGGCAAGGACGCCCCAGGCCCAAGGCTGCCACCCGCTGCCGTCGGCCAAATGCTCCCAGCCCCCAAGACGCGACAGCGCCAAGGTAAGAATCACGAATCCCGCGGACTGCATGTAGAGGAGCGTGCGCAGCGTGCCCACGCGCTGCGTCGAAAAACGCGCGATGAAATCGGAGAAGCCCCAGCTCAGCGCCGCAACCAGGCCTAGAACAATTCCCATTGCTTAGGCCAGCTTGCCCTTCGTGATCGGCAGCCCGAGCAGGGCCATCACCTTCTGAAGATCTTTCCACACGTCGCCCTTCGCGCTGGGATTCCGCAGCAGGTAGGCGGGGTGGTACGTGGCCATCAGCTTCACGCCGCGGAAATCCAGCCACTGCCCGCGAAAATGCGAGATGCCCTTGTTCGTGGCGAGAAGCGTCTGCGCGGCCACGCCTCCCAGGCACACGATCACCTTCGGATGAATCGCGTCGAGCTGCCGCAGCAAAAACGGCGAGCACATAGCGACTTCGTCTTTCTCCGGCGCGCGATTCTCCGGCGGGCGGCACTTCACGACGTTGCAGATGTAAACGTCCTTCCGCGCCAGGCCCATCGCCTCGATCATCTGCGTAAGCAGTTTCCCCGCGCGGCCCACGAACGGCAGCCCCTGCATATCCTCGTCGCGCCCGGGGCCTTCGCCCACAAAAACCAGCTCCGCGCGCGCGCTGCCGTCGCCGAACACAATTTTGTTCCGCGCCTCGCACAGCCGGCACCGCGTGCAGTCCCCGATGTCCACGCGAATTTTTTCCAGCGTGTCGTTCTCCACTCGCTCGGCAGCCTCAAAGAGCGACGGCCCCTGCGCAAAGGGAATCACGTCAACCCACGGCGCCGGAAATTGTGCGGTCTGGACGGGCTTACGCGGTGATGCGGAGGGTTTCGGCAAAATGGGTTCCCTTTCCGGAGCGGCTTCGGTTACAGACGATTCTACAACCGCAGGCAGCGCGGGAGACGCGCCGCCGCCTCGATCCGCATAAAATAGCTTGATCCCAATGTCTTCGTAGTAGCGAAGGCGTTCCGTCAGGCGTTGTTCGAGGGCTACATCCAGGCGGCCGGGCATGGGCTCAGGCGCCCTGAACCGACGACCGCTGCGCGGCCGGCGCGAGGCGCAAAATGCCGCGGAGACGAAGAATCTCGTCGAGCATGCGCTGCGCCACCTCAAACTTGCTCATGCGAGGCAGAGCGAGCTCGCGGTTGTCGCGCGCGAAAAGGGTCACGACATTCGTGTCCGTGTCGAATCCCGCTCCTTCGGCCGTCACGTCATTGGCGGCAATCAAATCAACGTTCTTCCCCGCCAGCTTCTTCCGCGCATTTTCAGCCACATGATCCGTCTCCGCCGCAAACCCCGCGACGATGCGGTCGCCCTTGGCGCGCGCGATGTCCGCCAGGATATCCGCCGTCGGCTCGAGGGAAAGCTCCAGCGGCCCCTTGCCGCGCTTCAACTTTTGCGCGTGCTTCTCCGCGGGGCGGTAGTCCGCCACGGCCGCGGCCAGTATCGCCATCGTGCACATCGGAAAATGTTCCAACGCCGCGCGGTGCATCTCTTCCGCCGATCGAACTGAAACGCGCTCCACGCCCGCCGGCGCATCGAGCGCCACCGGTCCGCTCACCAGGATCACTCGCGCGCCGCGCCGCGCCGCCGCTTCCGCCAGCGCATAACCCATCTTCCCGGACGAGCGGTTCGTCAGATAACGCACCGGGTCGAGGTCTTCGCACGTCGGTCCCGCGGTGACGAGCACGGTCTCGCCTTCCAAATCGCGCCGCATCTTCAGCGTTTCGCGGACCGCGGCCAGGATTGCTTCGTGCCCCGCCAGCCGGCCCGCGCCCGTCATTCCGCACGCCAGATAGCCTTCGTCCGGATCCACGATTCGCACGCCCCGCGCCCGCAACATCTCGATATTTTCCTGCGTCGCCGCGTGTTCCCACATGTTCACATTCATCGCCGGCGCCACCACCACGGGAGCTGTGGAAGCGAGATAGAGTGTCGAAAGAAAATCGTCGGCGAGTCCGCGGGCAAATTTCGCCAGGATATCGGCTGTGGCGGGTGCCACCAACAGAAGGTCCGTGCGCTGGGCCACGGCGATATGCTCGATGGCGCTTTCCACGTTGGCGGGGCCGCCGGAGGAATCCCCAAAGAGGTCGGTAATGACTTTCTGGCCCGTGAGAGCGGCGAAAGTAAGCGGCGTGACGAACTCGCGTGCCGCGCGCGTCATCACCACCTGCACCGCGAAACCTTCTTGCTGCAGCAGGCGAGCCAACTCCGCGGCTTTGTAAGCCGCTACGCCACCGGAAACGCCCAGCGTGATGCGCATGCCGCCTCCCGCGCGCTAACCCTTCTTGCGCTTGCCTTCCTTGTCCTCTTCGCCCGTCGCGCGCTCGGGCAATTCGTATTCGAGCAAGCTTTGGTCGAGTTCGTCGATGGCGATGTGCGTGGCCTTCTGCGTCCGCAGATTATCCGTCAGCGGTGGAGCGCCGGCCATCAACTGGCGCGCGCGGCGCGCGGCCAGCACCACATACGCAAACTGGCTCGCAGGAGCTTTCGTGTCGGCGCTCATCTCACTCTTTCCCTCCAAACGAGGCTAGAAGCTGCTCCACGCGGCCGCGCTTCCGCACGCTGGCGCAGCGCAACGCCACCACAATCGCCTGCGCTTCGCGGCCTGCGCGTTCCACATCATCATTCACGACGCAATAATCATAATACCGCCCGAACGCCTGAATTTCATCGTGCGCCCGGGCCAGCCGCCGCTTGATTTCTTCATCGGCATCTTGGCCCCGGCTCCGCAGCCGCCGTTCGAGTTCCTCGCGCGAGGGCGGCAAAATAAAAATGGCCACCGACTCCGGCAGCTTTTCTTTTACTTGCGCCGCGCCCTGCACATCAATCTCAAGAACCAGGTCGAGCCCTTTCCCTCTCGCGTCATCGAGCCACTTCTTCGGCGTCCCGTAGGAATGCTTTCCGAAGACGCGCGCGGATTCCAGAAACTCGCCGCGCGCCGCCATGGCTTCAAATTCCGCCACCGAGACGAAATGATAGCACTTCCCGCTGCTCTCGGTCGCCCGCGGGGGCCGCGTTGTCCAAGATATCGAGGGCATCGTTCCCGGCAGCTCCAGAATGCGCTGCACCAGCGTGGACTTTCCGGACCCCGAGGGTCCGGAAACAATCAAGACGAGCGGCGCATTTCCATTCGCGGTTGTCATTCGATGTTCTGCACCTGTTCGCGGAGCTTCTCGATCTCCGCCTTGATCTCCAGCGCCAGCCCGGTAATCGCCAGTCCGTCGCCCTCCGCGCCGGGCGTTTTCGAAAGCAGCGTGTTGGCCTCGCGATGCATTTCCTGCAGCAGGAAGTCGAGCTTCTTCCCCGCCTCGCCGCCCGCCTCCAGCAGCTTGTCGAATTGCAACAGATGACTGCGCAGGCGGTCGAGTTCTTCGCTCACGTCGCTGCGTTCGGCGAGCAGCGCGGCCTCCTGCGCAAGCCGCGCAGGCTCCACCGACGCTCCGCTCAGAATTTCTTTCAGCCGCGCTTCCAGCCGCCGTGCGAACACCGGCTGAAGATTTACGGCCAGCTTGCGGACCTCCGCCGTCTGTGCGCCGATGCGCGCCGCCCGCGCGCGCAATTCCTCCGCTAGATGCTGCCCTTCAGCGCGGCGCATTTCATCGAGTTTCACCAGGGCATCCTGCAGGCACGCATTCAGCGCTTCCCCAAGCCGCTCCTGCGCCTCTTCCTCTTCCGGCAGAGACGCGCTCGTGCCGCTCACAATTCCCGGCAATCGCAGCAGTGAAAGTATATCCAGTTCCGCCGGAGCTTTCGTCGCGCCGCGCAGCTCTTCCGCCACCTGCAAGTAGGCGCGCGCGAGTTCGCGGTTTACTTGGGGCGGTGCCGCGCCCGAGAGCTGCAAATTCACTTGAATCTCGATATGTCCTCGATGGATCTTCTCTCGCAGCAATTGCCGCAACCGCGCCTCATACACATCGAATCCTTCCGGCAGCCGCAGCTTCACGTCCAGAAACCGGTGATTCACGCTTTTCACGCTGATCCGCAGCGCCCAGCCGTCGTGTTCGGCGCGGGCCAGCGCGTACCCGGTCATCGAAAGGCACGCCACTCGCTTGCTTTGGGATTGCGATGTTGGCGTCATAATTCCTCGGCGGACGCCAATGGGCTCATCACGCCGCCGGCACGGCCCGGTCCCGGCGCAAGAACTTCATCGTCGGCAAATTGCAGATCATGCAAGCGCGCATAAAGCCCCTTGCGCGCCAGCAGCTCGCTGTGCGTCCCGGTCTCCCGAATCTGGCCGTCTTCCAGAACCAGGATGCGGTCGGCGCGGCGGATCGTGCCCAGCCGGTGCGCGATCACAAATACCGTGCGCCCCACCATCAGATTGCCCAGCGCCTTCTGCACCAGCATCTCGGATTCGGAGTCCAGCTCCGACGTCGCTTCATCCAAAATCAAAATCGGCGAGTCTTTCAGGATGGCGCGCGCAATGGCAATGCGCTGCCGCTGCCCGCCGCTCAGCCGCTGCCCGCGTTCACCGAGCAGCGTGTGATAACCCTGGGGCAGTTCAGTGATGAATTCATGCGCCAGCGCCGCCTTGGCCGCCTCGATCAGGTGCGATTCCGGAACTTCCCGCTGCCCGTAGCAGATGTTATTTCTCACCGTATCGTGGAAGAGAATGTTCTCCTGCGTGACGATGGCCATCTGCGCGCGCAACGACCGCAGCGTCACTTCGCGAATGTCCGTGCCGTCAATCCGGATCGTTCCGCCGGTCACGTCGTGGAAGCGCGGCAACAGATTCACCAGCGTGGTCTTCCCCGCTCCGCTCGATCCCACAATCGCAACCACTTCCCCTCTTTGCGCCCTCAATTCAATCCGGCGCAGCACCGGAGCCGAATCATACGAGAAGCTGACGTCTTGGAATTCGATCTGCTGCGAGAATGCGGGCAGCACCTTTGCATTCGGCGCATCCTGTTCTTCCTCTGCCAGATCGAGAAGCTCAAACACCTGTGTCGTTGCGCCCTGCGCCTGCTGAAACTGCTGGTAGATTCCTCCCAGCCTTTTCACCGGTTCATACGACTTGAACAGCGCGTACACAAACGCAAAAAAGAGCCCCAGCGTCATTTCGTGCATTCGTATCCGGTCGCGGGCGTAGAGCAGCAGCAGAGAGATCACCACGGGCTGCAGCAGATCCATAAGAGGAGAAGTCACCACCTGCGCGCGCACCCAGCGCATGGTCTCGCGGAAAAGCCGCCGTGCCGCCTCCCGGAATTTCCCGATCTCGAACTCCTCCATCCCGAATGCCTTCACGATCCGGTTGCCGCTCACCGTTTCTTGCAGGATTTGGCTCAGCTCGCCGAGCCTCGTCTGGCTGCTCTCCACCGAACGGCGGATTTTCCGTCCCAGTTTTCCCACCGGCCAGATCACCATGGGCAGCAGGACCGCCGATCCCATCGCCATTTTCCAATCGATCCTCAACAGCACGGCAAGAAAAACGGCCAGCCCGAAAACCTGCCGAAAGGCATCCGCCAGATATTCAGAAAGTGCCAAGCGCGCGCGCTCTACGTCATTGATCACGGTGGACATAAGGCGGCCCGCCGGCTGATGCTGGAAGAATCCGATCGGCTGCCGGATGAGCTTTGCATAGACCCGGTTGCGCAAATCGGTGATGGCCGAATGACCGACCGATTGCACCAGCGTGCATCCGGCATATTCCGAGATTGCCTTGACGACGAAAACCGCGAACAGAGAAAGGATGATCACGTTCCTGACATTGTGAATCGACGGGGGATAGAGCCGATTGAGGAAGATCGTTGGACCACCGAAGGGCAGCGTCAGCAGCGGCAGATTCGAATCAAGCGCCGCCGGATTCAGGACGCGGTCAACGATGGGCGCAATCATGAGTGCAATCGCGCCTTCGGCGAGCGCCACGATCCCCATCAGCACCACGCCCACGGACATCCGGAGCCGGTACGGCCAAACGTAACTCATCAGCCGCCGCAATTGTGGTGAAAAAAACGAGGCCACTCCTCAAGCTCCCCAGACCACTGCATCTGGTACGCTATTCGCCGAGTCGCGGCGTGTCAAGTTGCCGGGCCGCCGAACCTACTTCTTCTCCACGTCGCGATGCACCACTTTCGCCTCGTAGCCGCGCTTGCTCAGCGCGTCGTGCATTGCTTCCGTCAGCATCACGGAACGGTGCCGGCCGCCCGTGCAGCCGATCGCAATCGTCAAATAGCTCTTTCCCTCGCGGATATAGTGCGGAATCAGATACACGAGCAGCCCTTCAATGCGCCGCAGAAACACGGGTGTCTGCGGAAACGACCGCAGGTATCGCACGACTTTCTGGTTCAGCCCGGAAAAGCGCCGCAACTTCGGCACAAAATGCGGGTTCGGCAGAAAACGCACATCAAAGACGAGATCTGCGTCCGTCGGGATGCCGTAGCGGTAGCCGAAACTCACCAGCGAAACCAGCAGCGGCTGCTGGTTCGTGCTCTTGAACCGCTGGGTGATGAAATTCCGCAGCTCGTGCACGTTGAATCGTGTCGTATCAATCACGATGTCCGCCATCCGGCGGATCGGACTCATTAGTGCCCGTTCGTGCTGCAACCCCTCCCGTACGGAATACTCTTTCCCCAGTGGATGCGGCCGCCGCGTCTCGCTGTACCGCCGCAGCAGCGCGTCTTCTCTCGCCTCGATGAAGACCAGTGTCATCGGGTGGTCTTTGCGCAGGTGGCCGTAGATGCCGGGCAATTTGGAGAGTTGCGCGCCTTCCCGCGCATCCACCAGCAGCGCGGCCCGGCCGAAGTCTTCTCCTCCATGGCTGTGTAATTCAGCGAACAGCGGGATCAGTTCGACGGGCAGGTTGTCCACGCAGTAGAAACCCATGTCTTCGAACGAACGGAGGACGGTGCTTTTGCCGGAACCGGAGAGGCCCGTTAGGATGACGAGCTGGCGGCCTTCGAGTTGGTGTTTGTGCTTTCGGGGGCTATGGCGTTTCGCGGACACAGCGGCTTCAGGCCTTTACCCGGCGCTGGTGCGTGCTGGGGATGCGCATATCTTCGCGGTACTTTGCCACGGTGCGGCGCGTCACGCGGATGCCCGCTTCTTCCAGTTTCTTGGCGATCTGTTCGTCGGTCAGCGGCTTCGCGGAATCCTCTTCTTCGATCATCTTCTTCACCACGCGCTTCAGCGTGAGCAGCGACATTCCGCTGCCTTCCGGACCATTCACCGATTCCGAGAAAAACGAGCGCAACTCGAGCACGCCTCGCGGCGTGTGCGCGTATTTGCTGGCCACGGCGCGGCTAACCGTCGAAGGGTGTACGCCCACTTCTTCCGCCACTTCCTTGATCATCATGGGCTTCAGCGAGTCCGGCCCCAGATCCAGAAATTCTCCCTGCCGCGCGATGATGGACTGACACACGCGCAGAATCGTGTGCTTGCGCTGCTCGATGTTCTTCAAAAGCTGAATGGCCGCCGTGAATCTTTCCTTGACGTAATTGCGCACATCGCGGTCGGCGGCATCCCGCGCCAGCAAGCGCCGGTACGTGGGGCTCAGCCGCAGCTGTGGCATGTCATCTTCGTTCAGAAAAACCTGCCACTGGTCATCCACCTTACGGAAAAACACGTCCGGCTCCACCAGCCGAGGCTCCGTCTTGTTGTAGCGCAAGCCCGGCCGCGGATCGCATTTCTTGATCACGTCCACGGCGCGCTTCACCACTTCCACGGGACGGTTGAGCGCCCGCGCAATTTCCTTCAACTGGTTGGCTTGAACCTGTTTCAAATGTTCGGAAACAATCTGCTGCGCCAGCGTGTTCTGCGCATCGAGCGTCTTCAACTGCAAGAGCAGGCATTCGCGCAAATCGCGCGAACCGACGCCCAGCGGGTCGAACTCCTGCACAACGGCCAGCGCGTCCTCGATGTCTTCCATCGTGTACTTGCCGTCCTGCCCCAGCTCTTCCACCGTCGCCGTCAGGTAGCCATTCTCATCCAGGTTGCCGATGATGCTTTCCGCGATCTCGCGGACAGCGTCCGAGCTGATCGTTACGCTCAATTGCCAGGTGAGATGATCGGTCAGGCCGCTCGGGGAGGAGAGAAACTTGTCGAACGAGGGCCGCTCGGATAATTCCCTTTCCTGCGATTGTCCGCCGTCCCCGCCGCTGTCCAGATACTGGTTGAAGAACGTGCCCACATCGAATTCGTCGAAGGGATTGGCCTCTTTGACCTCGGGAACTTTCTCGGTCTCGGCCTTCAGAAACTCCTGGTCGCTGTAATTGTCGGTGACCGTGGGCTCTTCGCTCAGCTCTTCCAGGACGGGATTCTCCACCATCTCCTGGTTGATCATCTCGCGCAGTTCCAAACGGTTCAGCGCCAGCACGCTGACCATCTGCACCAAGCCGGGCGTCAGAATCTGCTTCTGCGCCACCCGTAGGTTGAGTTTGAGTCCCTGCCACGCCATGTTTGGCTCTGTCCGCCCGGTTCAATTCAAGCGGAAATGATCTCCCAAATACACGCGGCGCACTTCCGGATCATTGCTCAGCACCTCCGGTGTGCCCTTACGGAATATCTTCCCATGATTTAGGATGTAAGCGCGATCCGTCACGCTCAGGGTTTCCCGGACGTTGTGGTCGGTAATCAGCACGCCAATGCCCGAGCGGCTGAGATCGCGGATGATTTCCTGTAGATCCTTCACGGTCAGCGGATCAATCCCCGAGAACGGCTCATCCAGTAGAATAAACAGGGGTTGCAGCGTGAGCGAACGCGCAATCTCCAGCCGCCGCCGCTCACCGCCCGAAAGCGTGTACGCCTTGTTGGTTCGAACCGTCTCCAGCCCCATCTGCGCCAGCAATTCCTCCACACGATCTCGTTGCTGTTCCGGGGAGAGCGGGAGCGTCTGTAGCACCGCGAGAAGGTTTTCTTCGGAGGTCAGTTGCCGGAAGACCGAAGGTTCTTGGGGAAGGTAGCTGATCCCGTTGCGGGCTCGGAGGTACATCGGGAGGTCGGTGATCTCGTCGCCATTCAGGAGAACGCGGCCGGTGTCGGGACGGGCCAGGCCGACTAGAATCGAGAAAGTGGTCGTTTTCCCCGCGCCGTTGGGCCCCAGCAACCCAACCACTACGCCCTGTCCGATCTCCAGCTCGACGTCGTCAACAACCTTCCGTCCGCGGTACGTCTTATTGATTTCGACGGCCTGAAGCTTCAGCATACCTCGTCATCTCTCGACTCGGTGCTTCGTCAGCGTCCGCGAACCCTTTTCGGAGTCGACGATGATCGTATCATCCGCTAAAAAGAAGGTCAATTGACGCCCGGTGGTCGTCCCGCGAAGTCCGTCATAAAGCGTCGGCGCTCCTCCCGACAATACGAATTTCCCTTCCGCAGCCGTGTACTCCCCCTGTTCCGCGGTGCCCCGCCGGTCACCCTGCTCGATGGTCACCCCACCCGTGCCGAAGGCGCAGCTGATCTGCTGCCCGCGGTTATTCCCGCTGCGGCTGAAGTACAGGTCAATCAACGGCGCCCGGATGGTCTCGGCCTCCGAGGCCGCCACAACGTCCTTCTCCAGGTGCGCTCGTCCCTCGGTATCACTGTAGGTCAGCGTCCCCGATTGCACGTGCCACAGGGCCGTGCGTCCGGGCTTCTTCGTGGCTGTGGCCGGGCTTGCGCCGCCCCCCGCCGGCAACTCCGCTTGCGGAAACGCCGCGCGGACGCTGCCCGAGGCTTGCAGGATCCGCGGCGCTTTTAGAAGCGTGATCGCATCCGCCTCCAGTACCGAACTCCCCTGCCACAGCCGCGCATGGCCCTTGTATTCCGCGCGGCCCAATTGCGAGCTGGCTGCAAGCGCATCCGCCGTGAGGTTTGCCGGCTCCGCGGCCAGATTCACGGAAGCCTTGCCCGGCGAAAGCTCGGTGGACTTCACGCCGCCCTCCGCGCGCATGTTCCAGGTCTGCTGCAGAAACGTAATGCGTTCGGCCTGCGTCACCATCGTGGAATCCCGCACGCTCGCGTTTCCGGTCAGCACCGCGGTTTGGTCCGCTCGCTGAAGAGTCGCGCGGTCGGCCTGCGCCCGGCGGTCGCCCTCGCTCAAGCGCACATCGTCTCGCAGTTCCACCTGCGTCCATCCGCCGCTCGCCGCCAGTGTGGCCGTCCCGCTGCGCCCCGTGGCCGTCTGCACCGGCCGTCCGGGGATCTGCCGCTGCATCTGGACGTTTCCGGAGGCATTGAGGGCCTGCGCCTGTCCTTGTGGCCCAAAATCCAGCGACATACGCTCCGCTCTGAGTTTTGTCTGTGCGGGTCGCGCGGCCCCGGCCGCAACCCGCTCGGTCCAATCCACGCTGGCCGCCGCCAGCGTCTCTGCGCGCACAGGGCGGCTGGCTTCGTTTTCCTTCTCTCCGGAAAAGGAAACGCGCAATGCCGAGGTTTGCATCGCGCGCGTTTCGCCCGTCTTCGGGATACTGGTGCGCAGCGAAACATCTCCTGTAAGCGTAATCTCGCGAGGCCGCTGCACTCGCGGCCAGAACCCCAAATCCATCCGCGTCGCTTCGAATTGATCTTTCTGTTCCGCCCTGTCCAGCCTCCCGCGCACCGCTCCGATGGCCTCCACCTTTTCGATCCATCCCGAACTTGCAAAATGAGCTACGAACGAGTCGGCACTTACGGTGCTCTCGCCACGCGCCTGTTGCGTTCGCAGTTCCGGCTGGGCCCCGCCCGAGCCGGGAGAAGCGACCAGCCGCTGGGCGTGGTAACCCGCGTCGAGGAACACATCCAGAACTCCCGCCGATAGCCGCTCCGTCCCCGTCACAGCCTCGGCCGGTCCAAGCAGACGCAACACGCGCGCGTCGCGGCGGTATTCGAGACTCGCACCGCGCACGGAAACTTCCCTTTCTGCGTTCGGTCCGGCTCCTGCCTGTCCGGATCGGAGCGTCATTCGAACATCGCGCGCCAACCGCACCATTCCTAAATCCGACTGATAACGCACGCCAATCGCATCGCATTCTCCGGCGGGAAACACAAACCGCACCGGCTGATCGGTCTCCGCGATGCCGGTCTCCCGGTCAAACGTGACATGGCGCGTCTCGACGTGCACAACGCGCGCCGAGGCCGCTATCGCATTCTCTCCCGCGCGTGCGGCGTCCGCGGCACTCTGCAAATCCATCTGCACGTCACCCATGCAAGCGATGCGGCCGGATTCTTTGCTGTACTGGCAGCTTCGCGTGTGCATCGTGTCGTGGCGCTCGCCGTTGCGCCCGAATATAGTGATGTGCACGTCTTCAAGGACGTTGTCGCTGTTCCCTTTATATTCGGTGGAGCGCACGGCGTGCACGGTGAACAGCGTGCGCTTTCCCTCCATCTTGGAGAACGAGAGCTCCTGGGATTGCCGCTCCACGCTTGCGGGCGCCGGCGGCGGCGCGCTCTTGCGCGCGCGGCGCGCCACCCACGCGCGCTCAAGATACACCGCCAGCGTGATCGCCACGAGAATCATGGCCACTCCGGCCGACCAGCGCGCGTAGCGCGCCGCTTCGCTTCTTCGCATCTCTGCTTGAGTATAGGAGAGCCAGCAAGGAGTAACAACCGGATGGGAAGGCGCGATTATTCCGGAAGGATTCCCACGTTTGCGGCGGCGACGCGGTCGCGATTCGTGTTCTTCACCAGGTACATGGCCTCATCGGCCAGGTGCAGCAAACCCACCTTGGTCTTTGAATCCATCGGATAGGCGGCCACGCCGACGCTCGCCGTGATGTGCACGTCCAGGCCCTCGTTCTTCAGCCACACCGTCTCCCGGATTAACTTGTGCAAGCGCTTGGCGACCACCAGCGCGTTGTCCTTCGCCGTCTGCGGCAACAGTACCACAAATTCGTCCCCGCCATAGCGAAACGCGAAGTCAATCAGACGGCAGTGGTTCTTCACCACTTGCCCGATCTCCCCGAGCAGTTTCGAACCGACCAGATGGCCGTGCGTGTCGTTCACCAGCTTGAAGAAATCCAGGTCCAGAAAGACGAGCGAAAATTCGTAGTTGTAGCGCTGCGAACGGTAAATCTCCGTCTCCAGGATGAAATTCAAGTGCCGCGCGTTGTACAGCGTTGTGCAGTCGTCCCGGATGGTCAGCTCATGGATGCGCTTCACGTGACGCGCATTCTCGAGAGCAATCGCCGCAAAGTCCGCCAGCGCCTCCAGAAGTTTCAAATCCCGCTGCTCGAATCCCTCCGAGCCCACGCAATTGATCAGCTCGATCACGCCCAGGCAGGTATCCCGGAATCGCACCGGTACGGCCACGATCGAGTGCGTCTCCATCTTCGTCTTCTCGTCCACTTTGGAGAAGAAGCGCGTGTCCTTGGAAACGTCCGGCACGATCACGGCCTCACCGGATTGCGCCACCCAGCCCGCGATGCCTTGCCCCATCGGCACGCGCACATCCTTCAACGACTGCGAAGCCTTGCCCACCGCCAGCTCGAAGTAAAGCTCCTGCGTGGATTCATCCAGCAGGAGCAGCGACCACGTGTCCGGGCGGAGAAATTCGTCAATCTTCTCCATAATGGTGGTCAAAACTTGATCGAGCTGCAGCGAAGAAGTGAGCGCTTTCCCAAGCTCTTGAAAAACGGCCACTTCGCCCGCTTCGCGCCGCTCCGAAGGCAGCGCAGGGTTGCGCCGCCGATCCACCGCCGGAAATTGTTTCGCGTCCGCCACGCCCACTCAGACCCGCTTTCGCGTTGCGCCGCCAGCGCCCAAGTACACTCCTCCGGCGGAACCGTTCGCCACATTCTGCGAATCGTTGCCAGTATAGGCGTCCCATTTCGCCCCGCGCAACAATCTCATTCACTGCCGGTAACCATTCTGCCATGACCAAGCCGCCACCGTGGAACCTCACGGAGCCAGTCTTCAGACTGGCTCCGTGTTCCTCCACTTCAGCGAGCGGAAAAGGAATTTGGCCAGAAACGCGAAACTGGAAATTAGAAAAAAAGTGAAGGGGCCGGCTATTTCGCTTGGGGCCGCTGGGGCTTGCCGAGGATGACGTCGCGCTTGGCGTCGCACTCCAAGGCAGGATCGAATGTGGCTGCGCCCGTCAGCTCGCCCTGGGAGGCCTGAAACTCGAGCGGCGCGCGGTGCACGCGCGAAGGCAGGCCCACAAACTTCACCTTGCCGTTCACGTTGGTGCTCGCTTCCAGATCGAGCTTGTGGAATCCGCCAAAGCGGTAGGCGATGTGCACCTTCACCTTCGCTGCGTACACAGGCTGGCCATCCGCAGTGGTTACGTTCAACTGCAGAGTGCACGGTCCGGCGGCGCCGTTGAGCACCGGCACTTCCTCCGCGGGCCGCGCAGGCTGGCTGGTCTGCGGCGCGGCAGGTTGCGGGCTGGCATGATTTGGCGTTGCCGAACAAAGACCCAGGGAACCGGCAAGCAGGAAGCAACACAGTAGAAGTGGTTGTGTGCGAGTCATGGTTCCAGCAAGAGCACTATAGCAGTTCCGTGGGCGCGTGGCGGGGAATAGAGACTCGAAGCTGGGGATTGGAAGGAGGATAGGAGAGGAGTGTTGGAATGACGCCACCACTTGGTGGACAACGCCTTCGCTTCCATCGAGCGCCGCCCGCCACGGAATTCATCAGCCAGGTTCTAGTCCCGCCGGATTTTCCCGCTGGCTGTCAAGCGTTCCAGCCAGAGCCGCGCGGCCGCCGCTTCTGGGCGATCGGCGTGCTTCTCCAGGAATTCACGGACAGCCTGCGCCGAATCCTCATACCGCCCCACAGCCGCAAGCGACTGTGCAACAAGCAGCTCGACCTGCGGTGCCTTCCCGTTCGATTCCAGGAGCGCTTGCTGCGACAGTTTCAGCGCCGCTTCATATTGTTCGTGATAGTAGTACGCTCTGGCCAGCGTCCAATGCGTCTCCCACCCGACGGCGGGGTCCAGCTGCAAGGATTTCTCAAGCGGTGCGATAGCCGCGTCGTATTTCCCCTGATTGGAAAGCGCCAGTCCCAGTGCGGCAAAAGCCCGTGCCTGATTGGGATCGACCTGCGTGGCATTTTCCAGAACGCTTTGTGCCTGGGTCCAGTTGTGCCGCTTGAGGTACAGCACTCCCCGCACATACAGCACGTCCGGATGCTCGGGCGCGAGCTTCATCGCTTCGCCCACATACTTCTCCGCATCTTCCAGCCTGCCCGCGTTTAACGCTTGCAATCCCTTCTCGAACGCTTCTTTAGCTTTCGGCGCGAGCAGCGGCTTGCCGGGAACTCCTGCGATGTCTTTCGAACCCGAATCGGGTTGCAGACAAACATCTACTTCAACCTTCACGCCTACGTGCGCCGACACGTCCTTTTTTGCGGTCTTGTATCCCGGCGCATCAACAACAACCGTGTAGTCATCCAAGGTGGGCAGTACAAAGTACACGCGTCCATTTGCCGCCGCTGCCTGGTCGATTGGAATTCCGGTTCGGTAGAGTCTTACCGTTGCGGCTCCGGAGATAGGCTCCCCAGAACTGTCGCATACGCTTACCACTATTTCCCCGCGGTTACCGCGGTCCGTATTTTCGTTGGTTGCTCTGCGCTGGGAGCGAGCGGGAAGCGGCGACAAGAGAATGCAAGGCAGCACCGGGAGCAGAAATCGCAGGATCCACAGCGGCGCGCGTTGCTTTGAATGGCGCATGAGGGCCCCTGATGAACGGGTGAAAGCGTAGTCCGCCGCAGCAATCGCGTCAAGGAAAACGTCTTGGTTTCCGCTGGAACTGATTCGAAAACGTCGCCCGCTCCTTTCGAGCGAGAAGACGCGGTTGGTGTTGGAGGGGGGATGTTGACCCCGGCGCCTCACCAGCATACATTCTCTGTGCGACCACGAAGCGGCCTGTTACTGTGCTACCGCGGAGCGGCCCACTGCCATGCGTTCGGAGGTCAAGGGTGAGGATTCAGGTGCGACACGAAGCAAATTGGAATGCGAGAGCGCCTGTTCTCCTGTTGTGCCTCGCGCTTCTCGCCCTGTTACCCTTGCTGGCCGGCCGCGGCGGGCTGGCTGCCGCGGACGGACCTGCGGTGCCTACGCTGGCGATTGGCGCGCCCGCACCGGACTTTTGCCTGCCGGGGATTGATGGGCAGACGCACTGTCTGAAGGAATACGCGCCGAGCAAAGTTATGATCCTGGTTTTCACCTGCAACCATTGCCCGACGGCGCAGCTCTACGAGGGCCGGATCAAGCAACTCGCGGCGGATTATCGCGATCGCGGCGCGGCGCTGGTGGCCATCGAGCCGAACAGTCCTAACGCTGTGCGGCTGAACGAATTGGGCTACACCGACGTGGGCGACTCGTTCGAGGACATGAAAATCCGCGCGGCGTACCGGCACTTCAACTTCCCGTATCTATATGACGGCGAAACGCAGAAGGTGTCTCGCGCGTACGGGCCGGCCGCCACACCGCACGTCTTCATTTTCGATGCACAGCGCATCCTGCGGTACGAGGGCCGCGTGGACAATAATCCGCGCGAGACGCTGGTGACCAAGCGCGACGCCCGCGAAGCGATTGACGCGCTTCTCGCCGATAAGCCCGTCGCGCTGGCGAAGACGCCCTCGGTCGGGTGCTCCACGAAGTGGGCGTATAAAGAAGAAGCGCACAACGCGGAGTTGGCCGCGATCGAAAGCAAGCCGGTTGATGTCACGCTCGCGTCTGCCCAGGATCTCAAGACTCTTCGCAAGAATCCCACCGGCAAACTTCTGCTTGTGGATTTTTGGGCCACTTGGTGCACTCCTTGCGTGGACGAATTTCCCAAGCTCGAGACGATGTACCGCATGTACGGCCAGCGCGCATTCGACTTGGTCACCGTGAGCATCAACTATCCGGATGAGAAGGCCGGCGTTCTCGCCGCGCTTGCCAAACAGCATGCTACCAGCCGAAATCTCCTTCTGGGCTCTACCGACATCTATTCCCTGATGGCGGCATTCGATCCTGATTGGAACGCGGCGGTTCCCTACACAATTCTCATTCGGACGGATGGAGAAGTGGTTTACAAACGACAGGGCTCCGTGGACGCGCTCGAGTTGCGCCGCCAGATCATCGCCAACATTCCTGACGACAACTACATCGGCCACCAGGCCTATTGGAAGACCGCTCAAGGCCGGTGACGTGTTCGTTTGTCTCCTGCCAAGCCCTAAGTTTTCATGACACAGGGCCGTTCCAAAATGGAACACTACACGGAAGCTTAATGTAGAATTGTTTGCGTGCTACAGATCGAAACACGAACTCTGGAGTTCATTCCTGTGATGAGCCGGCCGTCCCCGTTGGAATTCCTTTTGGTTTCAAGCGATTACAAGACGCTTACCGCCGTCACGGGCGGCTTGAAGCAATTCGGGGCCAGCTTGAGCTTTGTTCCCACGAGCGAATCCGCACGCGATTTCATCGGCCGGCGAAAGCTGGATGGCATTTTCGTGGATCTGGAGGTTGCGGGCGCGCTGGAGTTGATCCGAGGGATCCGCGCGGGAAGCTCCAATAAGCTCGCGATGATTTTCGCGTGCATCGCCGGCGCCAAAGAGACGACGGCGACGCTGGTGGCGGGGGCAAACTTTCTGGTTCAGCAGCCGGTGACCGCGGAGACCATCGTGTCGCATGTCTCCGCGGCTAAAGACATGATGGACCGCGAACGCCGCCGCTATTTTCGGCACCCCCTGAATCTGCCCGTGTCCATAAAGGCGGGGGGGGCCGAGCAGCGTGCGAAAATGATCAACCTGGGCGATGGTGGAATGGCGGTTCGCTTGGCAAAGCCGGTCACTCATTCTTTGCTCCTCGACTTCGACTTTGAATTGCCCATGGGACAACCCCTCAGCGGCAAGGGAGTGGCCGCGTGGGCCAACAGCGAGGGGCTGGCTGGAATCAGGTTTCAATTTTTCCGCGGCAAGGGACGAGAGCAGCTTCAGGAATGGCTTTCCGCGCAGCACAATATTGCCGCCAATCGTCCCGCCCCCAGCGAATAATTCCGATTCAACCCCCCAGGGCCGGTTTGACACGTTACCAGCGCCCGCCTATAGTTTCGCGCGAGGGATTCACGCCGCTTCTTCACAGACTAGCCTGATTGGTGCGGCAGATTCGTCTTCATGGCCAGGGGAAATTTCGGCGAACGGCTGCAACGCGAGCGGGAGTTGCGCGAGGTCTCCCTCAACGAGATCACCAAAGCGACGCGCATCGGCACGCGCTTCCTGGAAGCGCTCGAAAACGAAGATTGGGAAAAGCTGCCCGGCGGAGTCTTCAACCGCGGCTTCGTGCGCGCCATCTCGCACTACCTGGGCCTGGACGAGGAGAGTCTGCTGGCGGAGTACGATCTGGCGCGCGGCCCGCAGCCGCAGCAGACGGCGCCGCATCCGCAAACCGTCCAGCAGATCGGCCCGCCGCGATGGATTCCAGCCGCCGTTGCCATCATCGGTGTTCTTATTCTTCTTGCGGCCGGCTTCTACGGCTGGCGGTGGTATTCGGCCCGGCGCAGAGCGGGGCGCACCACGGTGCAGGCGCAAGCGCCGGCACTTGGTCCGCGCGACGCCGCGGGCGTTGCAGGAACGCAGCCGTCAAGCAATGTATTGCGTGACCGCGAAGCGGTCAACGTTTTCTTGCCCGAAGCAACGGCTTCGAGCGGGCCTTCGGCCACGTCAACAGGAACCGCTTCGCCCCTGTTGCTTTCCGTCTCCGTCAGCGCTGCCACGCGCGTACGGGTGGTGGCCGACGGAAGCATCGTCCTCGACGCTGAGCTTCGCACCGGCGAGAACCGCCATTTCACCGCGCAAGAGGGCTTCACCGTCACCGCCGCGGATTCCAGCGCGGTGTTGCTGGAATTGAACGGGGAGACCATGCCGCCCATTGGCGCGCCCGGGGCTTCCGGTACAATTAACCTCAGCCGGAAGGATTTGAGGCCGGCACCGAGTGGAACCTCTCAGCCCGCAACAAATTGAAGATTTGCGCACGGGCCACGTCGCGCGCGAGCGCAAACTCGCCGTGTGCTCCGGGGCGCTGCATTTGCCCGCCGCAGACCGCGCCGAAATCCTGACAGTGTTTGCCGCCGACCACGATGAGATGGTCTCCGAGCGCGCGCAGGAAGCGCTGCTTGTTCAGCCCGTGGAATCCTTCGTGGAAGCTCTAAAGCGCGAGAAGGCCGCGGCGGCGCTGTTCACCTATTGCGCGAAGAATCTTGCCGACAAGCCCGGCATCGGCGACGCCATGATCCAAAACAAGGCTTGTGCCGCGGAGCATCTCGTGGCGGTGGTGCGGCACCTTTCGGCGCTGGGCATTCAATCCTTGATGGAGGAACTGGATCGCGTGAGCGAATCGCCGGCGCTGGCCACGGCGATCGAACACTCTTCCTCGGTTACCACGGATCAGAAGCATCAACTTCATGAGCTGCACGGGGCAGCGATGGACGAAGCCGCGCTACAGGAAGCCGTCTCTGCAGAGCCGGACCCGGTTAAGCGCCAGTCGCTACTGCAGCGCATCGCGAAGATGGGCGTGTCCCAGCGCGTGCAACTCGCGCTCAAAGGCGCTTCAGAAGAACGCCGCACACTGATCCGCGATCCCAACAAAGTAGTGCAGCGCGCCGTCCTGCAATCACCGCGGCTGACCGACCAGGAGGTGGAGGCCTTTGCGGCCATGTCCAACCTCACCGATGAAATCCTGCGCCTGATCGCGTCGAACCGGAATTTCCGGAAGAACTATACGGTGGTACGCAATTTGCTCAACAATCCCAAAACGCCGCTGGACGTGAGCTTGCACATGGTGATGATGCTCAACCCGCAGGATCTGAAAAAGCTCACCATGAATAAGAATGTTCCCGAAACGCTGCGCTCCACGGCGACCAAACTCGACCGACAGCGCAAGGAACTTCGCAGCGGCGCGGATTGATCGAAGACGCCACGGGCCGTTGCTTTCGCGATGTCTCTTCACGGCAGGTATTCCCCCTTCAAACAGCTCTGTTAGAATGACGAACGTTTGTCCCTTCATCATCAATGGAGGAATCATGATGGACTTATCGAAGCCGTTTTCGCGGCGAAGTTTTTTAGCGAGCACATCGTGTTTTGGAGCGGCGTATGCCGTGGCGCGGCTGATTCCGCTGCCGGCGCTGGCGGGATCGCTGGCGGCGGATTCGCGTGTGGCGGCGACACCGCTTGTGGACAAGGGGTTCGCCGCAGTGCGCAGGGTCGGCGACGGGATTTACGCAACAATTTCGGACACTTCGAAGGGCTATCAGACGATCTGCAACGGTGGGTTCCTGGTTGGAAAGGATGCGGCGCTGCTGATTGAGGGGTTCACGACGCCGGCGGGCGCGTCGTTTCAAATGGATGCGCTGCGAATGGTGAGCCAGGCGCCGGTGAAGGCGGCGCTGGATACGCACTATCACTTCGACCATTCGATGGGCAACGCGTTTTACGGTGCGAACGGCGTGCCGCTGTGGGGCCACGCTAAGGCGGCTGCGCGCATTGTGGACAGCTACTCGCCGCTGCAGGGCGCGGAAAGAGCCGCGGTGCTTGCACCGTACGAGAAGCGCGTGCGCGATGCGAAGTCCGATGCGGCGCGGCAGCATGCGCAAAGCGATCTCGACGCCATGGGCAACATCTTTGAAATTGCCAGCGCATCGGTTCTCGCTCTGCCGAATCATCCGCTTGACCCGGCGAAGCTGCCGATGACGGTTGACCTGGGCGGGTTGAATGCGGTGCTGGAATCCTACCCGGGACATTCGGGAACAGATATCATCGTGCGTGTGCCGGAGCAGAACCTCGTGTTCACCGGCGATTTGCTGTTCAGCGGGTGGTATCCGGTGTGTTTCGACACGAACGCAACAGTTTCCGGATGGCGGGCGACGCTCGCGAAGTTTGCCACCTTCGACAAGGACACGCTCTTTGTGCCGGGGCACGGACAGATTTGCGGCCAGGAAGGCATCGCTTCGCTCCGGTCGGTCTTCGACGACATCGCGAGACAGGCGGAGAAACTATTCCAGGCGGGCTTTCCGGTGGAAGAAGCGGTGGACCGGTATGTCGTTCCCGAAAAGTTCAAGAGTTTCCCAATCTTTGCATGGGGGTTTACGATCGGGCCGACGATTACCAAGCTCTACGCCGAATGGAAATGGAAGGGGTAGCAGGAAGAATTCAAGACGGGGACACAGCGACTGCACCGAAAAGCACTCAGCGCTGGAGAGGGGCTGCGGGATCGCGGCGGGCGATGTCGGCGATGACGCGGAGCATTTCGTCGTGGACGAGGCCGTTGGAGGCGAGGATATTCGGCCCGCCGGGGCGGTAGGGCTGGCCTTCGAAATCGGTGACGCGTCCGCCGGCTTCCTCGACTGACAAGACGCCCGCGGCGGTGTCCCAGGACTTCAGACCAAATTCCCAGAATCCTTCGAAGCGCCCCGCGGCGACGGAAGCGAGATCGAGCGCGGCGGAACCATCGCGCCGCACCCCGTGAGAGCGCAGCGTGAAATCCCAATAGTAGTGAATGTTCGGATTCTTGGAGCGCTTGTGCGTGGGGAAGCCGGTGGCGACGAGGCTGGTTCCCAGCGTTGCGATTTTCGAGACGCGCATCGGCTTGCCGTTGAGCGTGGCGCCCGCGCCGCGGGTCGCGGCAAACTTCTCGTTGCTCACCGGGTTGAAGACCACGCCCGCGACGAGCGTCTCCGCTTCCGCCAGGGCGATGGAAATCGCAAAGCAGGGATAACCGTGGGCGAAGTTCGTTGTGCCATCGAGCGGATCCACATACCAGCGAAAGCGCGAGTCCGATTCATGGCCGCTGCCTTCTTCGGCGACAATCGCGTGCTCGGGAAAGGCTTTTTTCAGACGCGCGACGATGAGGGCCTCGGAGCGGCGATCGGCCTGCGTGACCAGGTCCACTTCACCTTTGTAGGAGATGTCCGCCGGCCAGGCGTGCTCCTCGAGCAGAAGCTTGCCCGCCTCGCGGGCGGTTTCAACGGCGATCTCCAAGAACGTAATAGCCATAGGCAGTAATCTTAGCTGCTGGAGCGTTGAAAATGACAACTCCTTCGCTCCGAGCACACTTATTGGAGTCTAGCGAGCTTCGCGGGGGAATAGGACCGTTGTTCCCGCTATCGTGATTTCCCCGTTCAACGAAATCCTCAAGTGGACGCCTTCCAGCACCGGTTCCTTGTCAAGGCGCTTGAAGGGAAGGAGCGTAAATCTAATGAGTCTAACCACCAGGACTTGGACATCGTGACCTTCTGCCCCCGAAACGGTTTTCGGCTCCAAGATTGGCTTCGGGTATAGGCTCTTAAAGCGCTTCCGCCAAGAAAGAAAGCGTTTCTCGCACTCCAGTTCTTGGTAACATGAGCAGAAGTCGTGCTGAACTGTTTGCATCATTGAAGACTCACTCGGCGCGAGTCGGACGTGCGGCCCACCCAAATCTGTCTCAGGGCCATACAAGAGCCTCAGAAATAGCTCTCCATATTCCGTGGCGTCCGCATCCTTCCTAATGCGGACGCGCAGGTCTTTTGCCATGCGATTGAATTCTGCATGTGCATCGTCAAATCCGGACAAACGGTACGCCAACCCGGACTCGCGACTGACACCTACATACCAGCGAGGATCGGCATCCATGACCACAGAGCACGTGCGGCCACCGCGCTCTGGCAACTCGAGATCGCAGCCCGCTTCGCTAACCTCATATACGTATATTCCTTGCCCGTTTTTCCCTTCATTGACGCCGATCTGGTACTCGAGGAAATCGCTCTCGAACTCTTCATGCCGGCGCGTGTACAATTTTGATCCCTGCAGCCATTTCGCGGCACTGCGCACGGCAGCGATCGCCTCCCCGCGAGCCTCTTTATCCAAGAGGGCGGCCGACGGAAGTGCAAGGACGCTGCCGGAGAAGGCAGAAACAAGAAAGAAACACAGCGGCAGAGGGAGGACCCACCGGCGATCCCGAAGAATGCAGCCGTCGCCCGCCTGGCGGGCCGGTTCACCCGCTACATCTAAGTACGAGGTCGTCATCTAAGGCATCCTAACAGGCTGCGGAAAAAGTCAAAAGCAGTGCGCTTTGGGCGCCACAGGATTCCGCCACCAATTGATTTTACGTGGCCCTGTCATTCGCGCACAGCCAGGATTGGCTGTGCCACAGCCTGTTTCCGCAGCCTGCTACTCTGGCGCGGTGTAGTAGCCGCGGCGGTGGCGGACAGTGTACTCGCCTTTGACCTTGACCTCAATTTTGCGGAAGGTGTTCGCCGGGCCGCGGGGCTTCGGATAGTAGCCCAGGCGGTACTGCGTGCGCAGTTCGCGATCAATGCGGTCGAAGATAGCGTCGAGCTCGGAGACCTGGGCCGGGTAAAACATGGCGCCGCCGGTGACGTCGGTAATCGTGGAGAGCGCGTGTTCGCCGGCCGTGTTACGGCTGCCTTCGTCCTGAAACGGGCGCAGGACGATGGTATAGAGGAGCGCGCCGGAACGCACGGCCTGCTGGCGCGCGGAATCGAAGTCCACGCGGCTGGTGGTTTCGCCGGCGTCGGTGATCATGATGATGACGCGGCGGCGCTCGCTGCCGCGGCGCTCGAGGGCGCGCGCGCCGAGCGCGACGGCGTCGTAAATGGAAGTGCCCGCGCCTTCGGTGATACGCCGGACGGCGCTCTGCAGAGCGGTCACGTCGGCGGAAAAACCGGAAAGTAGCGTGATGGTCTCGGCGAATTCATAGACGGCGAGATTGTCGCCAGGGCGCAGGACCTGGCGGATAAAATGCGCGGCGGCTTCCTTTTCCGCGGCCATTTCGATCTGCGTGCTCAGGCTGGAATCAATCATCAGAACCAGATCGAGCGGCTGCTGCGTTTCGGGCTCGAAAACCTCGATCTTTTGTGGCACGCCTTCTTCGTAGAGCTCGAACGCGTCGCCCGGCAGGTCCGGCGCGGGGCGATTGTGGCTGTCGAGAACGCTGGTGAGCACGCTCACGAGATTGACCTGAACGCGAATGCGGCCACGCTGCTGGTCCGGGGAGGCGGACGGAGGCGCCGGCTGCGTGGCGGGCTTGGGAGTGCTCGCGGGCCGGCGGGCTTGGGGAGGACGGTCCTCCTGCGTGCGGTCCTGCGCGAGAAGCAAATTCGTGGAGGACAGCAGGATGGCAATCGAGAATACGCGCCGCACGGTTGGAGAGCACACGGGTCGGGAGGTCATCGAAGGTTAAGATGCAACCTTTGCGGAAGGCGTTCCGGCGGATGCTGGCGGGGCGGGCAATTCGCCATCAGCCCAGACGGCACCGTCCTCGAAGAACTCCTTCTTCCAAATGGGCACGGTGCGCTTGAGGGTGTCAATGGCGAAGCGGCAGGCGTCGAAGGCTGCGGGGCGATGGGGCGCGCTGACGGCGATGAACACGCTTGTTTCGCCGATTTCGAGGCGGCCCAGGCGGTGGACGATGGCCACTTGGTGAATGGCGAACTTTTCGTGAATCGCGGCGGCGATTTCGCGCATCTTTGCCATGGCCATGGCTTCGTAGGCCTCGTATTCAAGGTAGAGGGTGGCGCGGCCGTGCGAATGGTTGCGGACGCAACCGTCAAACGTGGCCACGGCGCCGTCTGCGGGGGCGCGGACGTGGCGCACGAGCGCCTCGGGCTCGATGGCCTCGCGGACGATGCGAATCAGGTCCTCGGTGAGTGACGGCAAATTCAAGCTCCTGCTATCCACCGCTCACTGGCGGCAAGAACGCCACTTCATCGCCCGGCTGCAATGCGGCGCTCCACGGAGCGAATTCCCGGTTGCGCGAGGCAACGAGCGAGGCGCGAAAACGCGCCAGTTCCGGGTAGCGCCCGCCGTAGTGGGCGAAGAGTTCTTCGATTCGCGCGCCGTCGGCCAGCTCGGCGGAGTCTTCTGCACGGCCAACGATTTCTTTCAGCTCACCGAAAAAGAGTACGCGCACTTGCATGGCAATCTGATTGTACCGCGCCGCGAAGGATGCCCGCCAGCAAAGGACGAGTCGGCAGGAGATTTTGGGCGGGCCACGTACAGGAGGAGTATTATGAGGGCGTTTGATGCTTGGATGCCGGGGCGAGTGCGCGGGGGCAATCATGAAGGGCCATGAATCCAAGAAACAGTTGAAGCAAGATCGGCGCGAGTTTCTGAAGACCGGCGGCGTTGCAGCGGCTGCACTGCTGGCCAATGCTGCGCTACCTGAGATGGCGCGCTCGCTTCCCGCGCTGCCGGCCAATCCCGCAACACTGGAGGCGATGCCCACGAGAAATCTGGGAAAGACCGGCTATCGCGTGGGCATTTTCAGCCTAGGCGGCCAGGCGGCAATCGAGCGGCCCAGCAATGAAGCCGCCGCGGTGCCGATTGTCGAACGGGCGCTCGACCTGGGCGTGAATTACATTGACACTTCGTCCATCTACGGCGGCCCGGCGCGCTGGAGCGAACGATATATCGGCCAGGTGATGAAGCGGCGCCGCTCGGAAGCGTTCCTCGCCAGCAAGACAAGGGAGCGCACGCGAGATGGCTCGCTGCGCGTGCTCGAGGAGTCGCTCAAGCTGCTGCAAACCGACTATCTCGATCTTTGGCAGCTTCACGACATCGGCACGATGACGGAAATCAACGCGATCTTCGGGAAAGGCGGCGCTTTTGAAGCGCTGCAGCAAGCGCGTGAACAGAAGATGGTGCGCTTCCTGGGGATTACGGGCCATTACCGGCCGGACTCATTGATGGAAGCCATTCGGCGATTCCCGTTTGACACGATCCTGATGGCTCTGAATGCGGCGGACAAACATCATTATAGCTTCATGGAGCAACTGCTGCCCCTGGCTGTGGAACGGCAGATGGGGATCATTGGCATGAAGATTCCGGCGCGGGGCCGGATTCTCTCATCATGGACGCCGCCGCCCATCGAGCAACAGCAGCACTCGTGGGAAGGCGTCGTGCTGGCCAATGGGCCTGGGACGTTGCGCATGCGGGAAGCGATGTATTACACGCTTTCGCTGCCGGTGAGCACGGTCATCATCGGGTGTGATTCGGTGGCGCAATTGGAAGAAAACATCCAGCTGGCGCGCGAGTTTACGCCGCTCAGCGAACAGCAAATGGCGTCGCTGCATGAGAAGGCGGAACCCGTCTCGAAACAGGCGTTGTTCTTCCGGTTTTTCCAGCGAGCGTAGCGGGCCATTTCCATTGCGGGAACCGAGCTCCTTGCGCCCTTGACTCCGATGGACGCGAAATTTGGTGGCGGGGAATCTGAAGATGAAACGACATCTGGTTCTCGTGCCCGCCTTGCTCTCGGTTCTACTGCCAGGCAACAACACGGGAATTCCCCCTACCCGCCCCACTGACCAGCGTGCGCGCGAATGGCGCGTCTATAACGGCGGGCCGGAGGGGACACACTACTCACCGCTGACGCAAATCAACCGGGAAAACGTGAGCCGTCTCGAGATGGCGTGGACGTTCGACACCCGGGACGCCTTCCCCGGTTCGGAAATGGAGTGCAATCCTATTGTCGTAAATGGAGTGCTCTACGCCACGTCGCCGAAAGTGAATGTCGTCGCGCTCGATGCGGCGACCGGCAAGCTGCTCTGGCGGTTCGATCCGAACCGGGGCACTCGGGTGACCGGAAAGATGCGCAGCCGCGGGGTGACGTATTGGTCGGACGGAAAAGAGCAGCGCATCTTCGTGGCGGTGCGCCAGTATTTGTATGCGCTGGATGCGCAAACTGGAAAGCCGGCGAAAGCGTTCGGTGACGCCGGACGCATTGATCTTCGCGATCATTTGCGTGGCAATGAAAAAACTTGGGCCACAATGACGAGCCCGGGAACCATTTTCAAGGATCTGCTGATCATCGGAAGCGCGATGGCGGAGACGCTGCCCGCCCCTCCCGGCGATATTCGCGCGTATGACGTCCGAACGGGCCGCCTGCGCTGGGCGTTCCACACCATTCCGCATCCCGGCGAATTGGGCTATGACACTTGGCCGAAGGACGCATGGAAGTACGGCGGCGCAGCCAACGACTGGGCGGGCCTTTCGCTGGATACACATCGCGGAATCGTATTCGCCGCAACGGGCTCGGCCGCTTTTGATTTCTATGGAGCCAACCGCGCGGGCGACAATTTGTTCGCCAATTCGGTGATCGCGCTGAAAGTGGAGACCGGCGAACGCGTGTGGCATTTCCAAACGGTTCGCCACGACATCTGGGACCGCGACTTGCCTGCGCCTCCCACTCTCGTCACCGTAATGCGAAACGGGCGCGCGGTAGATGCCGTGGCCCAGACGACGAAATCCGGCTACGTCTTCTTGTTCGACCGTGAAACAGGGGCTCCCTTGTTCCCCATCGAGAATCGGAAGGCGCCGGCGTCCGATCTAGAAGGAGAGCTGACGGCAGAAACGCAGCCCTTTCCGCTCGAGCCTGCGCCTGTCGCGCGCCAGCGGCTCGCCGAAGACATGCTGACGCAACGAACTCCGCAGGCGCATGAAGAAGTCCTGGCGCGCTTTCGCAAGGTCCGCAGCGATGGCCAGTTCGTGCCCGGCAGCC
>JBGPGF010000011.1:0-28490 GCA_041483755.1 Terriglobia bacterium
GACGAAGTCAGTTCCGTCACCCGGCCGGTCAAGGAACTCCGCGGTTTTCGCCGCGTCGCGCTTGATCCGGGCGAGACGAAGACGGTGGAATTCACGCTGGGTCCGGACGAGCTGTCTTTCTTGAACCGGGACATGCTCCGCGTCGTCGAGCCGGGTACGTTCGGCATCATGGTTGGGGGAAATTCGGCGGACTTGATCGAAGCGAAGCTGCATGTCGCCGCCAAATAATCACCAGGCAGCCGGGTTCGCGCGCGGCGCACGGAAATGAAGTGCGCAGCGGCCCACAAGATTGCGGATCTCGCGAATTTCTGCATCGGTAGTGTGGACCGGGCGCTGCACGAGAAAACCTGAAGACGGACGCGACTCCGTGCAGTGGAGTTGAGTGCGGCCCTCCTGGTTGCTTTTCTTCGCCTCTTTGGTTTTTCTCCTAAGGGCCTGGCCATCGGCCAGGCCCGCCATGTCGAGAGCTTGTATATTCGCGGCAGCCTCTGGCGTCTGTTTCCTCCCGTGAATCGTGGTGATAGCATATGTCCCGCCAATGTTGCGTCGTTCTGCATTGTTCTGGGCATTTGCTCTTCTTCTTGCTGTGAGGCTGGACGCGGTCTCCCTGCGCGCGCTCCCGGATGGCTACACGCGGCGGGTGTGGCAGACGCAGGATGGCCTTCCGGAGAGCACCGTACAGGCCTTCGCGCAGACGCCGGACCATTACCTCTGGATCGGAACCAGTGGCGGGCTGGTGCGATTCGATGGCGCGCGGTTTATCGTATTCGACCGCGAAAACACGCCGGAGATACGCGAGAACAGCATTTTTTGCCTGCTTGCTTCGCGCGACGGGAGCCTTTGGGTGGGAACCGATGGAGGGGGGCTGGTTCGTTATCGAACTGGGAAATTCCGTTCGTATTCGGCAGCGGATGGACTGAGCAACGATTTCCTGCGCGCCGTATATGAGGACCATGAGGGGACGCTTTGGGCTGGAACCGACGACGGTTTGTTCCGTTTTTACGACGAACACTTTGTCCGCGTGGACAATAGCGGAAAGATTCCGGGGCGGGTGGCCCGGACGTGAAGTGAGGAGTGGAACTTGGGTGGGCGGGTGGCACAGACGAAAAATTCTGAGACGATTCTGGGTGCCTGTCCCTCGCCAAAATTCAAGACGAGTGAAAAATGGCACGCGACTTTGGCTGAATGAGTGTTGTTGAGACGTGAGAGTGGGATTTGAAACCTCATTCTTAGGCCCGTCATATCTCGTCCGAGACACAACGAGCATCACAAGACAGAAATCTCTGTCACGAAAACAGGTCAATCTTCAAAACTTTTAATTTTTATGGCGGGTGGCCGGGCCTTTGTTCTGATGGGTAGGTCTTGTCCCACAGGTGGGGGTGCCCCGTCTTTTGCGGTGTCTCAGCAAAAGGCGGGTCTTGGGTTATTCCGGCGCGGGTGCCGGATCCTTTGCGCAGCCCCAGCAAAGGGTCCGGGTTTAGAATCAACTTCATGCAACGTGCTAATTCCGTTGCCAACGCCTACGACCCGGAAAACAATCTGACCATTGACGGCGCCAGCTACACGGTGGATGCTGCAGGGAACCGCATGTCGAAGACCGACCAACTCGCGGGCGTCACGTCGAATTACGCATACGACCCGATCTATCAGCTCACCGGGGTCACGCAGAACTCTGCTTCCACGGAGTCTTATTCGTACGACCCGGTTGGCAATCGCCTCTCGTCGCTCGGCGTCTCGCCGTACAACGTCAAGGTGTCGAACGAGCTGACGGCCAAGCCCGGCGTGACCTACACCTACGATGGCAACGGCAACACGCTGACAAAGGTGGATGGCACCGGAACGACGACGTATGCCTGGGATTTCGAGAATAGACTCACTTCGACCACACTCCCCGCCTCCGGCGGAACGGTGAGCTTCAAATACGATCCCTTCGGAAGACGCATCTACAAATCCTCGTCCTCGGGAACAAGTGTGTTTGCCTACGACGGAAATAATTTGGTCGAAGAAACAAATTCCTCCGCAGGAGTCGTTGCGCGGTACGCCCAGACTCAGAGGGTCGATGAGCCGCTGGCCATACTTCGAAGCGGCACGACGAGTTACTACGAGGCGGATGGACTAGGCTCAGTCAGTTCCCTGAGTAATGCTGCTGGGGCGCTGGCGCAGACTTACACCTTCGATTCATTCGGAAACCAGACGGCATCGAACGGGTCGCTGACGAATCCGTTCCGCTATACGGGCCGCGAGTTCGATGCGGAGACCAATCTCTATTACTACAGAGCGCGATACTACGATCAAACCGCGGGACGGTTCCTCAGCGAGGACCCTCTCAAAAGCGCCGTTAGGCCGAACCGCTATAAGTATGTGAGTAATAGACCGAATACTCTAACGGATCCCTCTGGGCTTCAAGAACAGTGCACGTTTAATGGCACCCAACAGATTACCCCGTGGATCGACTCGATCACCACGCGTCCGGATTCAGGCTGGCATTTCCTATTCTCCCATGCAGAAGGGCCGGAAGGTCCAATCCCCTGGATTTCCGTCACATGCTTCTGGGAACGGAAAATCACCAAAGAGGTGTGGAAAAGCGCGTTATTCTTGTTGTCCTGGAATTGCGAGGAGACAGGACCGTGCGACAACACGAGAAAACGCATTAAATACTCCTTGAGGAAACAGCGGGAGTTCGTCAGCCTTACCCCTGGCATTAGGGACACGGACGTAACTCGATTTAATGGTGGACCTCAGGACGATGAGGCCAATGATGTGGATTGCGTGCTGAGTCATCGGCCGCTGGAGTGACCATGTTCAACTATCGAAACCGGCTGTGCCTCTTCCTTGGACTGGCCATCTTTGTACTGATCGTTGGCGCTTTCGAGCTGCGTCATCTTTTCTCGGTGGTTGCTCAGGACAAGTACACAACGACGACAGACTACGGATCCCAGATGATTCAGTACACTAAGGAGGGTCGGTATGACGATGCCGTCCAGACGGGTTTGAGGGCCCTGCGCAACGGGCCGTCAGACGCTGGTGTTTACGAGCAAATCGTCGTCGTGCATCTAATCCGGGCACAAAAAGACTCAACCCAACGAGAACGGTGGATACTGCAATCCATTTCATACGTCGAGAAAGCGCTTTCAGCTGACCCTGATAATCCTGTCAATGTTCGCGACATTGCATTCGATCTAGAGAAAGCCGGTGACCTGTCCGGCCAAAGGAGCTGCCAGTACTATGGACGGGCACTCGATCTTTCTAAGCGTGTAGCCGTCTTGCTGGAGAGCGACCACATCACTGCGGGAGGCCAAACTTACCCCATTGACCCCGCGCAGAAGAACTTTGTTGCCGACGGACATATCTTTCGAATCGAACCTCTTCAGAAAGCGAATGAGAAACTGTCGGGAAACCTAAAGACGAAGATGATGAATGCTGCGTGTAGGTGAAATGAGCCGCATGCGCCGGGTTAGCTTCAAATACGATCCCTTCGGCCGCCGCATCTACAAATCGTTCTCCGCAGGCACCACCAGCATTTACGGGCGGGTGGCCCAGGCCTCATTTGCTCTTTCCTCTTGACGACGTTCAACGATGAGAGGATGCCACTGTTACAGTTCATGGCAGCGTACCGAAACGAGAGTGGGGTTGGTGGGGGTGCCCCGCCCTTTGCGCCGTCCCAGCAAAGGGCGGGGCTTGGGTTGTTACAGTGGCCGACGGGAGTGGCACCTTGCATAAACTTGACTATAACCCCATACGCTTTGCTGGAAAAACCGCAAAGCATGCGGCACCCTGGGAACAAAGCGCCCCGGCAAAGGCTGGCCCACCCGCCCTGAAGGCACGGCGCTACAGAGGCAAGCTAAGAGGCCGGGGCTCAAAGCCCGGCCCTTGTATCTACATGTGGGCGCGGCGATGAACGGCGGCGCCGTAGGCCTTCCACACCTGCCAATTCCCGGCGTAATCCTTGAACATGCGCTCCGGATGAAACTGCAGGCCCACGACGAAGTTCGCCTTGGGATCGTAAAAGCCTTCGACTAATCCATCCGGCGCATAAGCCATCGGTTTGAAGCGGGGAGCGAGGTCGCGCACGCCTTGATGGTGATAGCTATTGGCGTTGATCGTCTCAAGGCCGTACCACTTCGATAGGGGCGTTCCGGGAACGATCGTCACGGGGTGGCGATACGCGTCGTACTGCTCGAGGTTGCTTTCGAGGTGCCGGAGGGGTGAATTCTTCTCCTTCTGCACATCGCCATAGAGCGTGCCGCCGCAAACCACGTTGAGCATCTGGCAGCCACGACAAATTCCCATGATGGGTAGTCTGTGGCGCAGGGCGTGACGGAGCAGCCGGAACTCCACCTCATCCTTTATCGCGTGCGTTTTTTCGAGATATTGAAGGTTCGTTTCTTGCGCCTTGTAGCGCGATGGTTCGATGTCCTCGCCTTCCACGAGGAGAAGGCCATTCATCAGCTGCAGATAGTGCGCGAGGCAGCCCGGCGTTTCCTTGACCACCGGAACCATCACCGGCAGGATGCGCAGACGGATGAGCAGCTCGAAATGATATTCCCCGACGTAGTCAATGTACTTGTGCTTGCGGATGGTCCGCCGGGAGACGACGAGTACGATGGGCCGTTTCATGCGGACCGTTCAGCGGAGGATGGTCTGGAGCGCCTGCACCAGCCGCGCGTCCTTCTCGTGCCCCTGTGAAGCCACGCGAATGTGGAATGCATCCATGCCGACTTTGTTCGAGCAGTCACGCACGTACATGCGATGCTCTTCCAGCAATCGCGCTTGCAGCTCCGTGGCCGTCATCGCGCCCTTGATCTTGAATAGCACGAAGTTTGCTCCCGTCGGATACACGTCAATCCCGGGAATTTCTCCCAGCGCGCCGTAGAGCCAGCGCACGTCACGAATCAGGCGCTTCCGAGCTTCGTGGTATAAACCGTCGGTCGCGGGCAGCAGCGAAAGAAAATACTGCGCCAGCGTGTTGACGTTCCACGTGGGAATGAACCGCCGAAGCCGGTTCAGCAAATACAAATTCCCGCTGTAGCAATAGCCCAGCCGCAGGCCCGGCACGCCGCAGTGCTTGCTCATGCTGCGCACGATCAAGAGATTCGTGAACTGGTCCGCCACCGGCAGCAGGCTCGGCACCTCGTCCGCGGCGAAATCAATGAAGGACTCGTCAACGATCACGAGCTCCAGGTCCTTTGCCCGGTGCATGAAATCAACCATCTCTTCCTTTGAAAAAACCTGCCCCGTGGGGTTGCCCGGGTTGATCACCAGCAGCGACTTCAGGCCCCGCTCGTGGACCCAAGCAAGATAGTCCGGGAGCCGCAGTTGGTAGCGCTGCTCCGGATCCAAGGCGTAGAGCTCCGCATCGCGCTGGTCCTTCAGTTTTTCGATGTACTCGCCAAACGTGGGGACAGGGACCGCGATCCAGTCAATCAGCACCTCATTGATCAGCGCAATGAGTTCCGTCGCTCCATTTCCGATGATCAAATTCTCCGGGTTGACGTGCAGCACGGCCGCCAAATTCTGTTGGCACGTCCGCGGGCTGCTCGATGGGTAGGACTTGATCAAGTTCGGGAGGCTTTGCTGCAAATCTCGAAGCATCTCGGGCGTGGGGTAGTACGGGTTGGCGATAAAACAGAAATCGATGATCTCTTTCGCCTTCTCGTAGCCGACCAGATCGCTCACCGAGGGAGAATGCGACGTTTCGTAGAAAAGGTGTTTCCGCGGGTCTATTTCCGATGCCACGGCCGCTGCGTTTTTCATGTCCATACTCCAGAGCACCTGGGCTCCCTGGAAACCAGGGTACCCCTAACGGGAATCATAGGAGAGCGGGGAAGCGACAACAAGCTGAAAAGCAGGAAAACTCCGGGTTCAGAGGAGAGTCAGAGGCAGCGGGTCTTGCATGGCGCGGCCGTACGGGTTGAATTTCCATGCCGTGCGACGGCTATTTGCCTTGAATCGAGAGCAGCTCCACCTCAAAGACGAGCGTAGCATTGGGTCCGATGTCGTTTCCGGCGCCGCGGTCGGTATACGCCAGATCCGGGGGAACAATTAGCTGCCACTTCGATCCCACGGGCATCAACTGCAGCGCCTCGGCCCAGCCTTTAATCAGTCCGCTGACGAGGAACTTCGCAGGCTGCCCGTGTTTGGCGGAGCTGTCAAACTCCCTGCCATTGAGGAGCGTGCCCCGGTAATTGCACTCCACGGTGTCGGTCGCAGCCGGCTTCGGTCCGGTACCCTCGGTCAGAACTTTGTATTGCAGCCCGCTGGGGAGCGTGACCACTCCTTCCTTGCTCTTGTTCGCCGCCAGAAAGGCTTCGCCTTCGCTCTTGTTGGTTTCGCCTTGCTGCTTTCTTTTTGCTTCCAACCTTGCCTGCATCTCATTCCGCCATTGCTTCAGCGTAGCGAGCGCTTCATCAATCGTCATCAGGGTCTTGCCGCCTGCCAGGGCGTCCTGCAGGCCCAGAAGGAAAACGTTGGGATCAATCTCGACCCCTTGGGCTCGCATCCCGGCTCCGATATTCAGGCCGAGAGAGTAGCTGACCTTATCCTTCTGGTTCTTCAACGCCACCGCTGGCCGGGGCTTTCTGGCCGGAGAAGTCCCAGTTTTTGCCGCCGGAGTTTTCGAGGCCTTGGGAGTGGCTGCACTTTGGCCCGTAGTTGAGCTCTTGCCGGCTGCTGAGCCTTGCGCCGCCGCGGGAATTAGCCGCAGCGCCATCCCGGCGGCCAAAATAAATCCGAGTACGACAATGACTGGTTTTTTCATGCCGGTGATTGTCCCATTCGCAGCCACCCCGGTCAAACGAGGCCGCGATATTCCAATGCTTTACGGTGGACTAACTGGAGGGTACATCAACGTACGCCGCGCCGTGGCGATATAAGCCCGCTGCCGGAATCGCCCGCGAAGACACAATCCGAATGGGCACAAAAATCGCGCCGCTCCCCGGCGTGTAAGGCACGGCAACTTCCAGCCGCGTCCCGTCCGGGTAGTGATTCCGGCTGCGAAAGGCCAGACCGCCGCGCGACAAATCCTCGCACACAGCCACTTCTTCCTGAAATCCGCGACGCCGTATGCACGCCAGCACACGCGCCTTCACCCGCGTACGGTTCCTGGAGGGCTGCTCTTTCTTGTCGTGCTCCGCGGCGAGCCGGTCTTGCGCGCTGCTCGAGTCACTCGTCCCGTTCGCGCCGCTCTCCGAACGGGCGGTCGAGAGCGATTCGATCCAGATGGACGGTGCTTGGCAAAATTTGCATAGCCGCGCCACGCACTTCCGCGCCTCAAAGGACTTCAGTTCCAGTTCGTTCAAATAGACCACTTCGCGCCGCTGGCAAAAACTGCATTCCATCAACAATCGCGCCAGCGCCTCTTCGGCCTGAGCCGGGGAGGGGAAGTCAATCTCCCAGAAGTTGTCGTGATGTCCCTCAATCGCTACGGCGTAGAGAAACCCGCCGGGATCATGGTCAATTTCAGCCACGACCCGCGCCCGCGCCGTCTTCCAATCCTTTTCGTTCGTCTGCCGCCGGAGAGTCAGCGGCTGCCCCGCGCCCAGCTTCTCCACCAGGCGCAGCACGCCCCCGTTCCGGCTGATCAGCAGAGTCTCAGCGATTTGGGTCACCACTTGGCCCACAGAGTCGTGCCACGACGCCTCCACGGGCAGCCGCAGGCTGACGCGGTCGCTTTGCCGGATACCTTCTGCACGCATCGTCGTCGACATGAGAGGAAAGCTCTCTTTAGACTAGCACGCACGCCCCTGCGCTCCAGCCCTTTGCCACGCCGTTTGCCCATCTAACCAATAGCTTTTGCAGCGAGTTCCGATGATCTCGCCGGGAGCCCGTTGGGGGGTATGCATTTCGCGCTATCGGTACTACCTTCCTATTCCCCTGGCTCCGGGAAGGCATCACACTAGAGTAGTCTCGAAGCCAGGACGGCCCGCGTCGCCACGTCTTGTTTTCTTGGGAGTGCAGCGTGAGCACCGTGATCTCAATTGGAAAACGCGAGCAGAAACCGTCAGGCGAGTCTGGCCTGCGCAATCGCCGCTATGCCATTCGCCACCCCTTTGCGGCCCCGGTCGAGCTGCTGGAGCTCGAAACGGGCGCCCGGATGAACGGCGTCACGTCGGACATTTCTCTGGGCGGTTGTTTTGTCTGCACCAGCAAGCCGCTTCCCCTCCGCACCCGTGCCCGCATGACCATTACGCGCAAGGGCGGAAAAGTGGAATTGCTGGTCGCCGTGCGCGTCGTGAAGCCGCGCATTGGCATGGGGCTGGAATTCCTCGATGTGGATGAAGGTTCCCTCGCCACGCTGACCCGCTGGCTCGATCAACTCAACAAGACGCGTTAATTGCCAGACAGCTCCGCGACCAGCAGCTTGAAGCTGCCCGGGACTATTGCAGGCCTGGGGCGCGGATTGTCCGCCGTTGCCGCGGGTGCCGGGCCAAATTCCGCCGTGACCAGGAACACGCGGTGTGTCTGCGGATCCAGCGCCATCGTTCGCGCGCCTCGCGCCGTATCCAGGTTCTGCGCGATACTGTACTTGTCCGGCGCATCCTCACGCACCACGGTCAGCGTTCCGCTTCTTCCATTGGAACTGAACGCGAGTTGCGTCCCGGGATCGAACGCGGTAGCGTCCACGCCTTCACCGATCGGTAGAATAGCCACGATCGCGCCGGTGTCCGCATTCACAATGGGCATGACCTTGTTCGCACAGCCCGCGAACAGCCGCCGGTGCACAATGTCCATTGCCAGTCCGCTCGGCTCATCGCATCCGGCTAGTTTCCAGCGCTTTTCGACGGAAAGCATCTGCGAGTCAATGACCACAAGCTCGCCCGTGTCCTCAATGTTGACGTACACGCGGCCCTTGCCGTCGGCGACCCCGAACTCCGGCTTCCCTCCAAGCAGCACGGTTCCCGCAACTGTTCCGGTCGCCGCGTCCATCGCCGTGGCATCGTGGCTGCGTCCGTTGAATGTGAAGACCCGCTTGCTGGCGGGATCATAAAGAATCGCGTCCGGGTTTTCGCCGGTCTTCACTTCGCCGATTTTGTGCAGGTCCTTCAAATCGAAAATCGTGGCCGTGTTCGCGCGGCCGTTGCTCGTAAATCCCCGCCCCAATTCCGGCGCGAACGCGATCCCGTGCACGCCCTGCGTATCGGGGATGTCGCCGACCTGCTTTCCGCTGTCCGGGTCCACGACGATGGTGTGCGCTCCGCGGGAAATGAACAGCCGATGACCGCCCGTGTCGAAGTTCAGGTAGTCCCAACCGCCCTCACCGGCGAGTGCGTAGGTTTTTGTGACGGCATAATTGCCCTTGCCTGCCGCCATCGCCAGCAGCACCAACATCATCAGCCCTGCGCATGGTCCTCGCATCGTCGTCCCTCCATGGGGAAACTGCATTCTACGCTCTCGATCAATGGATGAGAACACCGCGCTTCGCGCAACGGGCCGTTCCACGGTACAATGAAAGGCTGTGCTCGCCGTCAATAACATCACCATGCGCTTCAGCTCCCGCGTCCTCTTCGAGGACGTCACGTGTACGTTCATGGCCGGGCGCCGTTACGCGATCTCCGGGCCGAACGGCGCCGGCAAGTCTACCCTGATGAAGATTCTGACCGGCGAGCTCGAACCGACCAAGGGCTCCATCTCCCGCCCCAAGAAACTCGGCGTCTTGCGGCAGGACCAGTTTGCCTTCGACGAATTTCGCGTGTTGGACACCGTGATAATGGGAAACGCGGGGCTTTGGAAGGCCCTCGAAGAGCGTGACGCTCTCTACGCCAAGCCCCACGATTCGCTGACCGACGCGGACGGCATGCGCCTGGGCGAGCTGGAAGGGATCGTCGGCGAAGAAGGAGGCTACACGGCGGAAGCGGACGCCGCGGTGCTTCTCGACGGGCTCGGCGTCGAATCCAAGCTGCACGAACGCAAAATGGGCGAATTACAGGGCGGCCAGAAGGTCCGTGTCCTGCTCGCGCAAGCTTTGTTCGGCACTCCGCCGGCCCTGCTGCTCGACGAGCCCACGAACAACCTCGATCTTGATTCGGTCCACTGGCTGAAATCGTATCTCTGCGATTACGAAGGCGTGCTCATCGTCATCTCGCACGACCGCCACTTTCTGAACAGCGTTTGCACGCACACGGCCGATATCGACTACCAGACCGTCATCATGTACGGGGGCGGGTACGACGACATGGTCCTCGCCAAAACGCAGATCCGCTCGCGCATCGAGTCGGAGAATGCCGTGCGCGAGAAGAAAATCGAACAATTGAACGACTTCATCGCGCGCTTTTCCGCCGGAACGCGCTCCGCGCAAGCCACTTCGCGCAAGAAAGAAGTCGAGCGACTGCAAACTTCCGAGTTGGCGAGATCCAACATCCAGCGTCCGTACATTCGCTTTGACATGAAGAAGCCTTCCGGCCGGCATCCGCTGGATTTGAAGTCGGTCAAGAAATCCTACGGCGATCTGAAGGTCATTCAGGGATTTACCGCGCAAATCGAGCGCGGAGAAAAAGTCGCACTGATGGGCCGCAACGGCGCCGGAAAAACCACGCTGCTAAGATCGCTCGTGCGCAACGCGCCCGGCTTCATCGAAGAGGCCGACCGGCATTTCGGCGTGGATGGCGGCACGGTCAAGTGGGGCCACGAAGTTGTCGTCGGCTACTTCCCGCAGGAGAGCATGATTGATACGTCGAAGGGGATGACGGCCATCGAGTGGCTCGGCCAGTTCGACCCGCTGGCTTCACAGCAGGAGCTGCGCGGGCTGCTGGGGCAAATGCTTTTCAGCGGCGAGGACGCCTTGAAGCCCACGAAGGCGCTTTCGGGCGGGGAGACCGCGCGGCTCCTCTTCTGCCGCCTGATGCTCCAGAAACCAAACGTGCTCGTTTTCGACGAGCCCACTAACCATCTCGACCTGGAATCCATCAACGCCCTCAACATCGCCCTGCAGAAGTTTGACGGCACGGTCCTGTTCGTCACGCACGACGAAGACGTCCTCGACGAAGTCGCCACGCGTATCTGGCATTTCAAGTCCGGCCACATCGAAGACTTCAAGGGCCCTTACTCCGAGTATCAAGTCTACGCCGAAGAAAAAGCTTCGTAGCGCACTACAACTTTACCGTCTTGCCCGTTCTGGCCGCTTCGTAGATCGCCGTCATGATTTTCAAATCACGCAGTCCCTCTTCGCCGGGCGTGAGCGGCTCCTTGTTCTGCATCACGCATTGGGACATGTGCTCCATCTCCGAGGCAAAATGGTCGCGGGCTCCGATCGAAATCTCTTCAAGCTGGTTGCCGCGATTGACTCTCATGCGCAAGCCGCTATAGGACATTGCGGGATCCAGCTCAAAATAACCTTTGACCGCCAGCGCCCGGAAGTGCGAGCGGTAGGCGCAACCATAGCTTGACGTGCAGTTGGCCAGCACGCCGCTGGGGAAGCGCAGTTGAAAGTTGATGGTTTCTTCCACCTCCTTGAAACGCGGGTCTCCCGGGGTGGTGTACATCATGGCGTTGATCTCCGTGGGTTCTTCGCCGGAGATGTAACGCGCCGCCTGCAAAGCGTAGATTCCGATATCCATCAGGCAGCCGCCGCCGGCCATGGCCTTCTTGAGCCGCCATTGGTTCGGGTCGCCTATATCGAAGCCCGCGTCGGCTTCAATGATCTTGACGGGCCCCAGGTCCTGCTCGCGTGCCATGCGAATCATTTCCTGATTGAAGGGCTCGTAGCGGCAGCGGTAGGCCACCATCAGCTTTCGATTCGCTTTGCGCCCGGCATCCATCATGGCTTGGCAATCCGCGGGCGTATTGGCCATGGGCTTTTCTGAAAGCACGTGCTTGCCGGCCTGAAATCCACGAATCGTGTATTCGGCGTGCATGCTGTTGGGCAGAACGACATAGATGACGTCCACTTCAGGGTTGTCCCTAATCGAGTCGTAGTTCTCGTAGTTGTAGATACTCTTCGGGTTGACGCCGTAGCGCCCCGCCAGCTTGCTGGCCTTGTCGGGGTGCCCGCTTACCAGCGCCACCACCTTGGATTTTTCGCATTCGGCGAAAGCAGGCAGAATCTGATGGATGGCCAGGTTGCCAAGACCCACGATGGCCCAGCCCACTTTCTTCCCCGGCGGCTCAGGCACCACGAGTTGCGGTTGCTGTGCCGCCGCATCCTTCACCAGCGTCGCAGCAACATTGGCCGCCACCAAACCCTGGCCGACCTTGGCAATGAACCCACGGCGTGTGATCTCTCTTCCGGACGAATTGGGCATGACTGCTCCTCCATCAGTTGGAATTTGCTGCTCTCGGGCATTTCTGGCGCTAGTGAATCTGCCTTTTGCGCCCACGAGTGTACCTCAGAACTCAAGCGAGGTCTGCCGCAAGGCCTCCACTTCTTCAGTCACATGCAGGGGATCAAGGAAGCCTACGAGAAGTGGGGGAATTGCGCGGTCTTCGGCGCTTTAGGCTGGCAGAGCAGTGGTCCAACTGGACCTTATTGGACCACGGCGGAAATTGTTCCTTCCTTACAATTCCTTGAAAGGAATGGCGGTCAATGCTTCACGATGATTCAATCGCGGTCACGCCGCTACTCCCGGATGCGAATCCGCTGAACTTCGACCACCAGTAACTTTCCGCGATAATGCTCCATCGCGGGCTCGAGCTTGAGATAGCCAGCCAGTCTCGCCATCAGATGAGGAAGGATCTCTGAGTGGTTGCGCATCTGAAGCGCGATAATACCTTTGTAGCCTTTGGGCGGATAGGTCACGATGTCGGCAAAGTCGCCGTTCAAGGAGAGCAGAATAGCGCCGACTTCTTGAGCCTTCGCGATGACAATTGCATCCGAAGACTCCACCGGCAAAAGGTCCTTCAACCGCAGAACCTCGTGGTGTGCGTCTCGGAGCGTTTGAACGATGGCGTTGGAAATACAGTGGTCGGCCAGAAACCGCAGAGCCATCAGAGAACGGCCTCAAATTCAGCCAGTTCGCGGGCATAGTCCAGGCACGCGGCGATTTGCTCACGCGTGAGGTCGGGAAACTCAGCCAGAATTTCCTCGGCGGTCTTGCCAGATGCCAAGTACCCCAGCACCAAGCTGGCGGGAATGCGTGTCCCCTTCAGCCGCGGCTTGCCGCGAAGGATTTCCGGGTCGCTGACGATGTGCTGTTTCCATTCCACCGGCATGCGCTGATACTAGCGCGTTTTCACGGCGATGGCAAAATCCGGAACATCGCAGTTTGTGGGTTGGTTTGTGCGTTGGAAATTTGCCGCATCAGGCCCCTGCCCTAAAACGTCAGCGATCTTCATAGTGGCCGAACGGATAGTCCTGGAACCTAAAATGCCAATTCGCATACTGCTCTACCTCGGCTTTCATCACGCTCTCGCCGATTACAGACCGGTCATTCGCTGCAGGTGTTCCGGATACCGATCACCCTCCACCGTGATTTTCGAGGCCGCGCTGTCGATTTCGCGCAGGTCATCTGATGTGAATTTAATTGTGACCGAGCCAATGTTCTCGTCGAGGCGAGACAACTTGGTCGTGCCCGGGATCGGAACAATCCACAGCTTCCGCGCAAGCAGCCAAGCGAGCGCGATCTGAGCAGGTGTCGCCTCCTTCTGCTTGGCAATCCTGCCAAGCAGGTCGACAACAGCCTGGTTCGCCTTCAGAGCCTCTGGCGTAAAGCGAGGGAGAGTGCTGCGGAAATCGGAGCTCCCGAACTTCATATTTTCGTGCATCTTTCCAGTGAGGAATCCTTTCCCCAGGGGGCTGTACGGAACCAAGCCAATTCCAAGTTCCTCGAGGGTCGGCAGCACTTCCGCTTCAGGCTTCCTCCACCACAGCGAGTATTCGCTTTGGAGTGCAGTCACAGGCTGAACGGCGTGCGCGCGACGGAGGGTTTGAACTCCTGCTTCCGAAAGTCCGAAGTGCTTTACCTTGCCTTGCTGAATCAGATCCTTCACCGCGCCCGCCACGTCTTCAATCGGCACGTCCGGATCAACGCGGTGTTGATAGAACAGATCGATGGCATCGACCTTGAGCCGCTTGAGCGAAGCCTCCGCAACCTCCTTGATGTGCTCGGGCCGACTATCCAGCCCCAAGAAACCCGGCTCTCCATTGGGCTTGAGCTTGAACCCGAACTTGGTGGCAATCACCACCCGGTCGCGAACGGGGTATAGCGCTTCGCCGACGAGTTCTTCGTTTGTAAACGGGCCATAGACCTCAGCCGTATCGAAGAACGTGATGCCGCGATCCACGGCTGTCCGCAGAAGGGCAATCATCTCCTGTTTGTCGTGAGCGGCGCCGTACGAGAAGCTCATGCCCATGCAGCCGAGGCCAAGAGCAGAGACTTCCAAGTTGCTTTTTCCAAGTTTGCGCTTTTGCATTGTTTCTCCTTCCGGACCGTTTCTCTCCTCCCGAGATTAGGATCAAACGCCGTGAAAGCGGTAGCCCGATCCTTCCGATTTATTGCCTATGCCTCTCGCTATGTGACAAATTATTGGTGTATTCGGTGCCGAGCGGCTATCTTAGGGCAAGGGACAGGGAAACCAATACAATGAAAACTACCAGCAAAAACGCCCCTCCGCTATCAAGCCGAGCGCGCGAATTGCGCACCGAGCTGGCTCGCTAGATTGCCTCGTTCATGGGCTCCGAAGAGAATCGGGCAACGGACATTCCCGGTCTGACACTCCACCGCAGGATCGCCCCGACCGCTCCCTGTTCAGCAACCTACGAGCCGGGCGTGACGGTGATCGCCCAAGGTCGAAAGCGGGTAGACCTCGGACGATCCACTTTCATCTACGGTGAGTCGCGATACCTGCTGACGTCGGTCGATTTACCGATCGTCAGCCAGATCATCGAGGCCAGTGAAGAAGCACCCTGTCTCGCGATGTCTCTGAAACTCGAAATGCCCGTGATTCGTGAACTTCTCAACCGGGAAGAAATTCAGGTGGCTGAGGCTCCCTCTGACAGTCCTGCAATGGCGACCGGTGCCGCCACAGTGGAATTCCTCAGTGCTTGCTGCCGGCTCGCGGACCTGCTGGATACCCCGCGGGACATTCCTTTTCTGAGCGGCCTGATTCAACGTGAGATTATTTGCCGAATCCTTCGGGGACCGGAGGGGGCACGCCTTCGATCGATTGCAACGCTTGGAGATCAGAGCCACAGGACGGCAAAAGCAATTGCGTGGATCAGGGCAAACTACGCGAAGCCGCTACGGGTGGAAGATCTCGCACAAATCGCGGGTATGGGCCTGTCCACGCTGCACCATCATTTCCGGGCGTTGGCCGCCATGAGTCCTCTTCAGTATCAGAAGCAGCTCCGGTTGCAGGCAGCGCGGGGACGCATGCTCGTCGATGGTCTGGACGCCGCCAGTGCGGTCTTTGAGGTCGGCTACGAAAGTGCCAGCCAATTCAATCGCGAATACAGCCGTCTCTTCGGCCAACCACCCAAGCGGGATATTCGGACTCTCCGCTTGCCAGGTGCCCTGCCCCTAGAGTCGGCTGGTAATCGGCAAAGCGCTATCAAATCGTATTACTAACACACAAATCGTGGGTTGGATTGTGGGTTGGAGTTTCCGGTGTCACGTCCGGTAACTCCTTGAGAAAGAATGGCGGGGACGACGAGACTCGAACTCGCGACCTCTGCCGTGACAGGGCAGCGTTCTAACCAACTGAACTACGTCCCCGCTGTGTTGTACCGGGTGACCGAAAACCCTTGTGAAGCGGACGTTTCCACGACGCTGGAGGAATCCGCCTTACTCCTGTGCTCCCGCGGTCACCGTCAATTTCGGCGTTCTTTGGACATCGAAGAACGCGAAACCACCAACAGCATAACAGAGGCGGCGGAACCTGTCACCGGCTCCGGCGAGCTTTCCAATCGACGATCTTAAGGAGCCTTCGCCAGTTCCCCCTGCTTCATGATGAATCGGAACGGCTGAGAATTGGATGGTGGGCAGTGTCCGATTTGAACGGACGACCTTCCGGGTGTAAACCGGATGCTCTAACCGCTGAGCTAACCGCCCCGTAAAATTATCGTATAGGATGCCGCAGCGGGCGTCAACGCAACACGCCGGAGGTTGTTTCCTTTTCACGCCGATTTCTTCCGCGAAACTTTCGGCCACAAGGCAGTCTGGAAGACGCATAATCCTTCCGGAAAGCGAGGAGCCGCCGATGGCATCGAAGCTGGTCCAGCAGGCGCGGCGCTACGAGGACGAAGTGCGCCGCAGGATGAAGACAAGCCGCGTGACGCAGCATTTCGGATTTGCGCTGGTCGCCGCGGAGCCTGGGCGCGTGGTCTTGCGAATGGACGTGCGCCATCGCCACAAGCAGATTCACGGCATGGTGCACGGTGGCGTTCTGGCGGCGCTGGCGGATACCACCGCGGCCATCGCGTCGTACACGGTGATCGCGCCCGGGCGCGACGTCGTCACCGTGGAAATGAAGATCAATTTCCTCGAAGGAGTGTCCGGGGGACGCTTGACGGCCGAGGGGCGCGTTCTCCGCGCCGGGCGCAACTTCATCGTCGCGGAATGCGAAATCCACAATGAGCCCGGGACTCTGGTTGCCAAGGCCCTTCTAACGTTTGGGTATGTAAGGAAATAACCCGCTCGCGTACAGAGGAACTATCTCCGGCACTGCGCCGGTCGCGTGGAGGCACCCCCATCAGAGAGAGCTACTCGGAATTGCCGTTGGGGCCAGACTCCTCGCCTTCCTCTTTGTACAGGTACCGGATCGCCTGCTTAAAAATCAGCAGGTTGGGGCTGCCCACTCGGGTGAGCTTGATGCAGTCGCGGTCATACCACTCAATACTCCCGCGCAGAACCTCGCCGTCCATCAGGACGATGCTCATGGGCGTATGCGACTGCATCTGTTTCACCCAGTAAAAATTCTCCGCATGCGTGACTTCCGGAGGTGCGGGCTTCTTGTTCGGGATCGGGCCGTTGCCAGCGCTGTGCATGGCCCGGGGCGGTCCCTGTTCCTTGATGTCCTGAAGCCCCGGACGGAATAGTCTGCGGTTTACCATAACAACTCCTCGGACGAACGAATCCCCACTCGGGTAGGCGGGTTCACTTCGTGTGATGCTTCCCTGGGGAAAATGGTTACACAAGAGCCCGAAAAAAGCATCCGGAAAAGTTTACCGCGGGGGGGCGGGGCCGCGAGCCGCGTCGTGAACGAGTGGGGGAGCTAGGCTGGCGGCTACGGCGTCGAGTCCGAGTTGGCGATTCAGGTTGCGCCGAGTCCCGGCGAAGAGCTCGTCAAGCCCATCCATGGCCCGCTGGACCCACTGCACATTCACCGCGCGGCTGAGGGCTTCGAGTTCCATCGCCAGGGCCGGATTGCGAAGAAGCGGCTGTTTCACTCTGGCAGTAAGCTCGAGTAGATCGGTGAGCAGCGTGTAGAAAACCGCGAGTTGCTCAGCGAACGACGACTCCCGGTTCTTCGCCAGAGCCGCGGTATCGCTAAATAGTTGCGCGTAGCCCTGCCCGCGCGCCGCTCGTTCAAGAATGCGCAGCGCGTTGCGGCGCGCCTGCGCTTCCGCTTCCACGTCCATGGCGATGGCCAGCCCGAGGCTGCCTTCGGAAAGCTGGGCCGCCAGCCGTCGTTCGGCGGGTTTCCGATCGGGGGAGTGTTCGCCCAGGATGGCCTCCACGTCTTCGTTCTGCAGCGGCGCAAAACGGAATTGCAGGCAGCGCGAAACGATTGTCGCAAGCAGCGAATAGGGCGACGACGCCATCAGAATCAGCGTCGAGGACTCCGGCGGCTCCTCGAGAATTTTCAAAAACACGCTGGCCACGTTCCAGTGCATCGTCTCCGCGCCATCCAGAATAAAGACGCGCCGCCGTCCCTGGGGCCGAAAATAGGCGGCCCGCTGCACGGCGCGAAGCTGGCCGATGCGCAGCGTGGGCCGCGCAACGGGTGTTCGCAAACGCACCGGATCGGGCAGAAGCGCCCAAACATCGGGATGCGTTTGCAGGATGAGGGGCATCCGCTCGACCATGGCAGCGTCGACGCTCTCGCCGCGTTCGGTAAGACCCTCCACGATGAGGGGCTCAGGATTGGCAAGCAGGCCGATGCGCCGGCAGGGTTCGCACTCCCCGCAGAAATCGTCGCGAAGGCGTTCGCAATTCGCGGCGCGCGCAAACATGCAGGCCAGCGTGTACTTGCCGAGGCCCCGTGGACCCGTGAAAAGTATGGCGTGCGGTACGCGTTCGTTGCGCAGAGCGCCGCGCAGAGCGGCGACGATGTGCGCGTTGCCGAAAAATTCAGAGAAGGGCATTGCGGAACCTATTGTTGCACGGCTCGCGAAGCGGGAGCGAGTACCGGCTCCACCGTGGCGAGGACGTCGCTGGCGATCTCTTCGGGCTGGCGCAGCATGCCCGTGGCGGCGTCCATGCACTCAATGCTCGTCCAGTTGGGGCGCCGGGCAAGCTCCTCGTAAATCGCGGCGGCTTCTTCAAGATGCCGCATGCTGGATTCCTGCAGGTCCCGCTGCGCGGACGTATAGGCCCGTGCTGACTTTTGCGCGATGAGCGCGTGGGCTTCGCGCGGCGGCACGCGAAGGTAGATGACACGGGCTTCGCGGGGGAGCGCATAAATCGTGTATTCGAGGTGCTCGATCCAGGCCATGAATGCGGCGCGCTGGTCGCCAGGAATACGCGCCGTTTGATGCGCGAGATTCGATCCGATGTAGCGGTCGGCGAGCACGATCGAACCGTCCGCAAGCGCGGCTTCCAGTCGCGGCTTGGCCTCGAAACGGTCCCCTGCATACAGCATCGCGGTGAACCGCGGGTCCACGGCTTCGAGAGGGCCCAGCTCGCCGTTGAGGAATTGCGCCACCAACCGCCCGAACCACGAGTCGTAAACTGGGAAAGCGATGCGAAAGACGGAATGGCCGCGCGCCACCAGCGCCTTCTCCAGCAGCTCGACCTGCGTCCGCTTGCCGCTGCCGTCTATGCCTTCGATGGCGATTAGTTTGCCGGCGAGTGCCATGGAAAGGGCAGTGTAACCGCTGTGCGGGCCGGCAGCAATGGGGGCTCGGCCGGCGCGCATGTTACGATTCAAGTTTCGCTATGAGTGAGAGCTTGATTCCAAACAATCTCGCGTGGATTCGCGAAAGGATCGCGCTGGCGGCCGCTCGAGCCGGGCGCCGCGCCGAGGAGATCACTCTGGTTGCCGTGTCGAAGACGTTTCCCGCAACTGCGATTCGCGAGGCGTATGAAGCGGGCGTCCGGCATTTTGGTGAAAATCGCATCCAGGAATGGGAAGAGAAGCGCGCAGCGGTCAGCGATCTGGCGGCAACCTGGCACCTCGTCGGCCATCTGCAGAGCAACAAAGCCGCGCGCGCGGAGAGGCTGTTTCACGCCGTGGATTCCGTGGACGATTTCGCCTTGGCGCAGCGGCTGGACCGCGCGCGTGCGGAGCAAAGTGCTGCGGACACAAGGAAGCTGCGCGTGTTGATCGAAGTCCGGCTGGCGGCGGAAGAAACCAAGAGCGGGGTGATGGAAGCAGAGTTGCCAGCGCTCGCGGAAAACATCATGACGCTGACGCGCCTCGAGCTGGCCGGCCTGATGTCCGTGCCTCCCTTCTTCGAAGACGCCGAAAAGGCGCGCCCCTATTTCCGCAACCTGCGTATGTTGCGCGATGATTTGGAAAAGCGCCTCGGCCGCGGCCTGCCCGTTCTGTCCATGGGAATGTCGCACGATTTCGAAACGGCCATCGAGGAAGGCGCCACCGAAGTCCGCGTTGGCACGGCGCTCTTCGGCGCGCGGCCAAAGTGGCAAGAGTGAAATTATCCAATGCTTGAGATGCACGAGCGAAACGGCGCGTTGACGCTGGCTGTGCGCGTTCAGCCGCGCGCCAGACGTGATGAAATCACGGGCGAGTGGGCGGGCGCGCTCAAGATACGCCTTCAGGCGCCGCCGGTGGATGACAAGGCCAACGAAGCGCTCATTTCCTTTCTCGCCGGCGTTTTGAGAATCCCCAAATCCGCTGTTAGAATCCTCGCCGGTGAACGAGGCCGCATCAAGCGTGTCGAGATTCGCGGTGTGACGGCCAAGCAAGTGGAAGCTCTTCTGGTTCATGATGCTTGATCAACGATCGAGGACGGTCCCGGGGAAATGATACCTCTCGACATTGCGGCGATTCAGAAGGACCTTCGCGCGGCCAAGCTCGATGGCTGGCTCTTTTGCGACTTTCGGGGACGCGATCCGATCGCCCACCGCATCCTGCAGTTGCCCGATGGCATGCGCACGCGGCGGTGGTTCTACTTTGTGCCCGCAAGGGGCGCTCCGAAAAAGTTGGTCCACAAAATCGAGTCCGCATCGCTGGACTCGCTTCCCGGAGCGGCGTCTCAATACGCCGCGCAGGATGAGCTGCGCGGCAATCTGCGAAAGATGCTGGGCCGCGCGAAGACCGTGGCCATGCAGTATTCGCCGAAGAACGCAATTCCGTACGTGGCGATGGTGGACGCCGGCACCGTCGAGCTCGTGCGCAGCGCCGGCGCAAGAGTCGTGACCTCGGCGGACTTGGTCCAGAAGTACGAGGCCTGCTGGAGCGACGCGCAGCTCGAATCGCACCTCTCCGCGGGCCGCTCGATTGACCGCATCGTGCACGAAGCCTTCGAATATGCGGCGAAATGCGTGCGCGAGAAAAAGCCGCTGACGGAATACGATCTGAAGGAGTGGATCCTCGCGGAGTTTGAGGGCGCGGGCCTCACCACCGGCGAGGGCCCGGACATCGCCGTGAACGCCCACGCCAGCGACCCGCATTACGGCCCCGAGAAGGGCAGCGCCTGGGCCATTCACGACGGCGATCTGTTGCTCCTGGACGTGTGGGGCAAGCTGAAAGCGCCCGGCAGCGTCTATTACGACATCACCTGGGTCGGCTATCTGGGCGCGCGGGTGCCGGAGAAATTTGCAAAAGTGTTTGGAATTGTCCGCGAAGCGCGCGATCGCGCCGTTGCGTTTGTTCGCGAGGGGATCACGCAGGGGAAGCCCATCGAAGGCTGGCAGGTGGACAAAGTGGCGCGCCGCGTCATCGAAAAGGCCGGCTACGGAGAGTATTTCTTCCATCGCACGGGCCACAGCATCGGCGAAGCCGTGCACGGAAACGGCGTCAACATGGACAGCCTCGAAACGCGCGACGTCCGCCACCTCATTCCGCGCATCTGTTTTTCCATCGAGCCGGGCATTTACTTGCCTGAGTTCGGCATCCGCACGGAGCTCAACATGTACGTCGGGGAGCGCACCGCCGAAGTGACCGGCCCTGTGCAGACGGAGATTCTGGCGCTTTTGGCGTAAGAGGGAGCTATGCCGGACGAAGAAATCATCGCCGCCGCTGGTTCCACGCAATGGCGTAACGAAGTCAATGCGATCGGTATCACTCTCGCCGGATGGCTGGTCCCTGGCCTGGGGCACGCCCTCCAGCGCATGTGGGGCCGCGCCATCGCCTGTTTTCTGAGCGTCGGTCTGCTCGTGGCCATCAGCGTGGGCCTCCGCGGAAACGTTTTTACGCCTGCGGCGGCCAACGACGCCTTCGACATGCTCGGTTACGTCGCAGACCTCGGCACGGGCAGCTTTTATGCCCTTGCGCGGTGGCTCGAAGTTCACGGCGCGGATGTCTCGAAGGCCAGCGGAGATTATGGAACGCGTTTTCTGGCCACTGCGGGCGTCCTGAACCTGCTCGCCGCGCTCCATGCCTACGAAACCGCGCGCCGGCCCAAATCATGAAGGGAGCCGCCGCCGCATGACACTCACGCATATTCAGGGCCTGCTCCTCTTCGCTTTGATCGTGTCCTTTGCTCTCGGCTTCCTCAGCCGCCGCCGCGCTCTGGATCGCCTGAAATACATTCTCTTGTCCCTCGCCCTGTTTCTCCTCGCGGGCATCGCCATCGGCTGGGCCATGTATCCATTCTCGAAGTGACTCGCGCCTGTCTCTTCCGAGAGTGCCTCATTCGCAGCGCTGGCCCTCGTCTTGCGCTTCCTCCTTCCAGCCAGTACAATTTCGTGTTTGCAAAGGAGCTGAGGATACCGACCGGATGCTTCTCTCTCGTGATTTTGTCGCCTATGTGGCGAATGAAGTCGTCAAGCGGCTCATCGAAGCGGAGATGATCGAAACCAAATCCGCCGAAGTCCTCTCGCAGCGCGTCCGCATGCGCATGCAGGAAGAGTTGGGCATCGAGGAACGCCTCAACGACGAAGTGCGCCAGATCCTCATCGAACACCAGGACGAGATGCGCCGCACCGGCGTCTCCTACCAGGAGATGTTCAAGAAAGCCAAGGCGCAACTCGCGCGCGACCGCAAGCTCATCTTGCGATGAGAAGGGAACCGAACTCCTAACCGCATGCGACTCAGCCGCGAAAAAGTGCTCCGCCTATCGCACCAGATTCTCGACCTGCTGGTCTCCAGCGACGACGTCGAGTTCATCGAGGATCGTGAAACCATTCGCCACAAGGTCGTGGACATTCTCCAGGCCACGCTGCGGGAAGAAGAGAAGCTTGACCTCGAAGTTCGCAAGAAAATTACTTCCCAGAAGAAGGAAATCCTCGAAGGCAGCGAGGAGTGGGACCTTCTCTATCGCAAGTATTACGCCGAGGAGATGCGCCGCATGGGCGTCCCGCACCAGCAGGACGAGCGCCGCACCTAAGGCCCAGACCCTTCCAATAGTTCTTCAAGCAGAAATGAAAAAGGGCGGCCCCTCGGCCGTCCTTTTCAATCCATCTCTATCCGCGAATCCGAATGGTCAATCCGGACGCCGCTTCAGCGTTGGGCGGTCTTCATCGGGATTATCGCCGCCATTGTCGGGTGCTTGCGTTTTCTTGTCTTTCTGCTGTTCCGTGCGCGTGCGCAGCGTCGGCTTATTCGGGTCGTTATCCTTCGCCTTGCTCTTGAACATGATCGAGCGTAGCCGCGCCTTCACCATATCGAATTCGGATGTCGTTATGATGTACTCCTCCCGCGCCGGCAGGATGCGCGCAATCTCCTTTTGCGCGCTGCCAATGCGGTCCGGCGTCGGCGGATGGGAGGAAAACACCTTGGGGATCGTGCCGGGGCGCCTCTTTTCGTCGGACTGCAGCCTTTCGAAGAACGTCACGAAGGAGTTCGGGTCGTAGCCCGCCTTGTACATGTACTGGAGTCCGAGGTAGTCCGCCTCGCGTTCGAAATCGCGGTTGAACTTCAGAAACCCAATCGGAATCGCCAGTTGCGACGCTTGATAGATCCCGTATCCCGTCCAGCCGCCCGGGCCGAGCAGAATTAACGGAATCATGGCCAGTTGCGCGATCTCCCCCCTGGTTTGGCTTCGGGTGCCGTGGCGCGCGCAAACGTGCGCAATTTCATGCGCCATCACCCCCGCCAGCTCGGACTCTTCCTGCGCGCGCAAAATCAACCCGCTGTTCACGTAGAAAAATCCGCCCGGAAGAGCGAAGGCGTTCACTTCGTCCGTGTCAATCACCTTGATGGTGAAGGGAACCTTAGCGTCGGAGTTGCGAACCAGATTCTGTCCCACGCGGTTCACGTACTCGGTCACGATCGGATCGTCAATCAGCTTCGACGAGCGCTCCACTTCCTGAGCGTATTGCTTCCCGATGGCGATATCCGTCTCGATCGAATGCCAGTTCAGCCCGCCGACTTTTCGATTCCCGATGGCCTCCACGTCCTCTTTCGAGTTCTTCGGATGAACCGTCGTCGGTTGCTCGATGGGTTTTTCCCTCGGCTGTTCCGTCTTCGTCTCGGAAGGTGGCTGCGCCTGGCCCTTGTCGGCTGGCGGAGCGGGCTGTGGCGTCTGCTGCGGTGTTTGCGCTTGCGGATCGGCCGGCTTCTGTGCACCCTGCGGGTCCTGCGCGGCCGCCAAGACCGGCCAGGCCAAAACCGCCGCCGCAATAGCCGTTCCCAGGATGCGCTGCCGAAAACTCATCATAACGCCTCCCCATCTGCCCACTACTATACACCCGTCTGTGGACCGGGCCGTTCTGGCCCCTACGGCTCTATGATGTAGGATAGCGCGATAAGGTTTCCCCGCCACCTCTGTGTCCTATCCGCACCCGTTGGCGTTCTCTTGGGTTGACACTTTTCCCGGTCCCTTCTACAGTCAAATCCTCACTCATGAGCGTCCGCAAAATTCAAATTGGCCAATTGTGGAAGAAAAGCGACACCGGCGAGATCTATCTTGTCACCCGGGTCTACACCGAGGCGCTTAGCACCCTGGTCGTCCTGCGCAAGAGCGGCGCCGAGCAAGAGGCCCTCATTCGCCTTCGCGTCGAGCACAGCGGCGCCGGCCAATCCATCCCCGGCTTCTCCCCCGCCCAGGAAGACGAAAACGCCTAGTTCCTTGTCCCGCGAGTCTTGAAACGTTCCGAGCCGCTTCTCCGCGCTGCCCAGTCAGCCGGTCGCCGCAGCATAACTTTTGGCGAAGCCCGGGCGTTCACTTCTGGGCAGAGGCTCCGGCGCAACCGGCGTTGTTGCTGTACTTCGCGACCGGAGCCGTCTAATCTCGAACCGTGAAAGCTGTGGCCCATTTGCTCAATGAAATGTGTTCTAGCGGCGTGATTCAGAATTACGCCCTGTTCGGCGCGGCGGCCCAAATGCGTTACACGGAACCGGTCGCCACGCTCGATGCCGATGTGCTGGTGGCCGTCCCGCAGCCCGACAAGCTTGATGTGCTGGGCGACATCTATGCGTTCTGCGCCGCCCGGGGCTATCCTCAGGAAGGTGAGGCCATCCGGGTCGGGGCGTGGCCAACGCAGTTCGTGCCGGTCTTCACTCCGCTCACACGCGAGGCGATGGAGCAGGCCGAGACGGCCGACTTTGACGGCGTGCCGTTCCGCGTGGTGCGGGCTGTTTATCTCGCTGTCATCGCCCTCAGTGTCGGACGGGCGAAGGATCTCACCCGCATCCTGTCGCTGCTGGAGTCGGGCAGCGTGACCCGGCAGGAAATCGGCCTGCTCGCGGCCCGGCACGGCTTATCCGACGCGTGGCGACAGTTCGAGGCAAGGTTCCCCAATGAGTGAGATCCAAGCACTGCTGGAACGACAGGCCCGCTGGCAGAAGCTGCGGCGGGAGTTGCCCTGGCCGGAAAAGATTCAAATGGCGGAGAGGATTCGGGAGTCCGTCCGGCAGTTGCGCGCCGCGCGGAAAGCCGACCCAGCCGAACATCCTCTGCATCGGCCAGCGTGATTCGGCGGATGGTCCAGCTTTTGGTCTGCGGGTTGGTTTTTGTCCCGGGGGTGGCGCATCCATCGCGTTTTCCCATCAAACGGTGTGGATCTAGAGTCAAGTTAGCGCAACGTACTCATTCCCGTTGGCCACCGGCGCGCAGATGATACCCGTTAGCCCCTTCCTTTTGGCTACTGCCTGTCAGCGTCCCGCGTACAGAACCATCTGCCCTATCCGGTTCCCGCCTGGCCTCAGATTGACCGCACGGCCAGTTTCACTACATCGTCCACGTGCATGAGCTCCTTTTGTAGGAATGGCTCGCCGTAGCGCACCCCGATCATTCGCCCATAATGCCTTGCCAGGTGATTCATCTCCTCTTCCAGTTGATCCAGCGGCAGGTGCACCTTTGATTGCCGCGCTTTCTTCGGCGGCCGGAATTGCGATCCATAAGCCAGGATCGCCCTCCGCCGCTGCTCGTAGTGCGCGGAAATGTCCACCACGAACGTCGGCCGCGCGTGCGCATACGACGTCGCATAGAGAATCTTGTGCGGCCGGAACGCCTCGCCCTCGATCGGCAGTTGCTTGAGTCCCGCCAGGAAGCACGCTTCATACCCCAGCGTGCAAGCATGATAATGGTCCGGGTGCCGCGCCTCCCAATAGGGCAGGATTACCGTGCCCGGCTGCAGGTCTCGCAACATCTGCGCCAGACGCAGCTTGTTCTGCCGGTTCGGCTGTACGTCCGAATCCGGTACCCCCAGGTTCCCGCGCCACCTCACCCCCAGAATCCTTGCCGCCTTGGCGGCTTCCCGTGTGCGCGTTGCAGGTGTCCCGCGGGTCCCCATCTCCCCGGCGGTCAAATCGAGAATCCCTACGCGGTACCCCCGCTTGGCCATCTTCGCCAGCGTCCCGCCGCAGGTCAGTTCCACGTCGTCCGGATGCGCTGCAATCGCCAGCAGGTCGAGTTTCATCGCGCCTCCCGTATCGGGCCGATTCTAACAGGTCCTCCGCCTCGCGCGCCCGCCCGGACTCGGTCTGCCAGGAGCGATGCGAACGGCTGTGCCGTCATGCCTGTGTTAGTCTGTTGACCGCTTCGCGGTCAGGCAATACCTATGTCTCGGAAGATGAGCGGAGACAAGTCCACCAGCGCACTTCCTCTCAACGGTCGCGTTGCCCTGGTTACCGGCGGCGCGAAACGCCTCGGCCGTTCTGTCGCCCTGCGTCTCGCCCAGGAGGGCGCGGACGTGATCGTTCACTACCGCGGCTCGGATGCCGCTGCTCGCGAGGTCACCGGCGAAATCAAACGCTCTGGCCGCCGCGCCGTCGCGCTCCCGGCCGATCTCCGCGACGTTGGCCAGATCCGCCGCCTCTTCGGCGAAGCCGCAGAGCAATTCGGCCGCCTCGACATCCTCATCAACAACGCCGCGGTCTTCCTTCCGGCCAGCATCGAAACGACGACGGAAGAGCAATGGGACACGCTTCTTGACACCAACGTCAAAGCCCAATTCTTCTGTGCCCAAGCCGCCGCGCCTTTCCTCAAACAATCGGGGCAGGGAATCATCGTGAATTTTGCGTCTCTCGGCGGCCTGCTGGCCTGGCCCGCACACATCCCTTATTGCGTATCGAAGGCCGGCGTCATCATGCTCACCCGCTGCCTCGCCAAAGCCTTGGCGCCCGAAATCAGGGTCAACGCCGTCGCCCCGGGCACAATCTCCATGCCCGGAGACGCTCCCGAATGGGAAGCCGACTACATCCGCCGCGCCCCGCTCGGCCGCACCGGCACACCTGCCGAGGTCGGCGATGCCGTCTTGTTCCTCATCCACTCGGCATTTATCACGGGACAGATACTTGTTCTCGATGGCGGCCGTTCGCTCTAAGATGGCCCTTAGGTGGACTGACCGCTCCTGCCGTCACCGGGCTGAAACATATGCCGGCTCGGGGCGTATTACATCCAGACAGGCCCCAGACCCGGATTGAGGAGATAGCCGATGAAACTCGCGTTGTCCAAGCCAGGTATGTATCCGCTTAGGAATCTCGCCGCCGCGGGAGCAGTCGTCCTGTTCGCAGCCATACTCGCCATCGCCGCCCACTCGCATGCCCAGAACACTCCCGCTGCGCCTGCCGCTCCAGCGGCGCCCAGCAAGCCTACGGCTCCTCCCGCTGCTCCCGCCACGCCTGCGACTCCCGCTGCTCCCCCGGCCGCTGCCGCCCCTGCAGCGCCGGAATATGGCCTCATCAGCGATTTTGATAGTGGCGAGATCACTTCGAAGTTTGGTTCCGGCTGGAGTATCTCTGAGGACAGCATCATGGGTGGCCAGTCCACGGCCGAAATGAAAGTCGTTGACGGTGAGAAGAACACCAAAGGCGCCCTTCAGGTGACCGGAAAGGTTTCCGATGTATTCCAGACTCCCTGGGCCGGCGTGATGTTCTCCCCCGGTCCGGCGCCTTTTGCTGCCGTTGATCTTTCCTCCAAGAAGGTAATCGCTTTCTCCGCCAAGGGTGACGGCCGTCAGTACGCCGTCTTGGTTTTTACGGAAGCGACCGGATTTCAACCCGCCGTGCAGACCTTTTCCGCAGGTCCCGAGTGGAAGGAATACCGCTTCCCGTTTTCGGCCTTCGGTGGCACCGACGGCCACGACGTCACCGCGATCATCTTTTCCGGCGGCTTGCCCAAGGGGGACATCTCCTTCACGATTGACACCGTTCGCCTCGAGTAGCGGCTTTCGCTCCGCTAAGGACTTGGGCGTAGGGGCACGCCACTTTTACCCTAAGCTTCGAAGGGCCGTGCCCCTCTTCGCTTGCCTCCCTCCGATAATCTTCTGTCGCCCACCCGTTTTCTCGATGTGCGAATTGGCCCGCTCCGGTGTATTCTAGGGAATTGAACAACGAGGATTTCTGATATGGCCGCGACGCATTTCCCGGCACCCGAGGCAGACGACGAGTCCATGGACAACGAAACGCTTACAGGACCTCCCCAGGTTGAAAACGTGGAAATCCAGGAATGGGAAGAGTCGCTCGAAGCGGTTTTGAAAGAGAGCGGCCCGGAGGTCACCCGTCATCTTCTCGAGCGCCTGCAGGCCCGCGCCCGCCAGGCCGGCGTGGACATCCCCTTCACCGCCAACACTCCCTACGAGAACACTATCTCCGCGCGCATGCAGCCGCTCTTCCCCGGCGATCAGGAGATCGAGCGCCGCATCAAAAGCCTCATCCGCTGGAACGCGCTGGCCATGGTCGTGCGCGCCAACCGCGAGGAACATGGCATCGGCGGTCACATCTCCACCTACGCCTCGGCCGCCACGCTTTTCGAAGTCGGCTTCAACCATTTCTTTCGCGCGCGCAGCGATGAATTCGAAGGCGACACCGTTTATTTTCAGGGCCACGCC
>JBGPGF010000012.1:0-28359 GCA_041483755.1 Terriglobia bacterium
CACAAGCCGTTCGAATCACTCTTCAGTATCCTATTGACAGTCAGTAATTATCCTGCTACCCTAAGCCGTGCAATCGCCCTTTCCAACTTGCCCTGAGCCTCGAAGGGTCCGTTCTCTGCTCGCCACCACTCACCAGATACGCATCACGATCCGCGAAGCACGTCCCACAACTCACGCCCCACCAATCACTTACGCACTCTTGCATTCACTCGCTTACACAAGAGCGCAGGACAAACCCTCTAGAATCAATTCGATCCGCACTCTTTTCTCAAAACACCCGGGTGGCGGGGGGCTGCGTACCAGAGTAGTCCGTTCCGCGTCCTCTGCTTGCCACGAGTCACGAACCACTAGTCACGAGTCACCAGCTACTAAGTCCTTTACAATCAGCACTTACAAAATTCACCCTTTCAGTTGCACAAAAACTGTGCAAATAACCCCTGTGTTTGCCACACTTGCAGACACCCCTCCTGTAAGTCCTTTAGATTCCACACTTGCACAAAACATAGGGGGGTGGGGGGTCTTATGGTTAACCGCGGATCCGGTGAGAATACGCGAAGAGCAGAGTGCCGGGCTGAAGCCACGGCGCTACATGGGCGGGGAAGCAGGCGCGGGAGGCGCTTTCCGATGGGGCGGGAGTCTGCTAAGATGGCGTGTCGAGAGCGGGGCAATCCCCAGAACAGAAAGAGTTTGGTGAGATATGGCACTGAAGTGTGAACTTTGCGGCAAAGGGCCGCACTACGGCAACGTGATCAGCCACGCGAACAACACGCGGCGGCGGCGCTGGAACCCCAATCTGCGGCGCGTCCGCGCGGTGGTGGGCAGCAGCTCGACCAAGCACATGCGCGTGTGCACGGCCTGCATCCGCGCCGGCCGCGTGAAGAAAGCCGCCTGAGCGTCCGCCTTGTCTGCTTCGCAAACCGATTTCGCCCGAACGATCCTACCGCGCGGCGCGGCGCTCGTGCCCGTGGTGGCGCTCGTTTTATTTGGCGGCGCGGCCTGCCGTAAAGATGCGCGGCCCGCGCCGGATGTGTGGGCGGTCGTCAATGGACAGGACATCAAGCGCGACGACGTCGAGAAGTATTACCGCACGCGGGTGAGCCCCGAGGGGCAGGAGCCTTCGCAGGAAGAGGCGCTGTCGCTCAAGCTGAACGTGCTGGACGAGCTGATCAACAACGAGATACTTCTCGAGCGCGCCAAGAAGCTGACGCTGGAAGCGAGCGACGGCGAGGTCGAAGACAAATTTACCGAGCTGAAGAGCCCCTTCACCGAGGAAGAATTTCAGCGCCAGCTTAAGGACCGCGGCGTCACCGTGGATGACTTGAAGCGCGACCTGCGCCGGCAGCTTTCCATCCAGAAACTGCTGAATCGCGAAGTGGTGGCGAAAATCGCCATCACCGATCAGGACGTTACCGGCTTCTACGAGAGCAGCAAGGGACAGTTCAACGTGGCCGAGCCGCAATACCGCGTGGCGCAGATCGTCGTCACGCCGCGCAAGGAACAGCAAGTGCGCAACCACAAGAACGACGACGCCGCGAACGAAGTGGAAGCCAAGCGCAAAACGCAAATGCTGGTGGACCGGCTCAATACCGGCGCGGACTTTGCCCAGCTGGCGATTGATTATTCCGAGGATGCAGCCACTTCATCGAACGGCGGCGACCTCGGCTACGTGCCGGAATCGGCGCTGAATCGGTCCGACCCGGCTCTGAAGAAGGCGGTCGTGGGGCTCAAGCCCGGCCAGATAAGTTCTGTGGTCGCGCTGAAGGACAGTTATGAAATCCTGAAGCTGATCGCGCGCGAGGCGCCGGGGCAGCGCAGCCTTGCCGATCCTCAGGTGCAGCAGATGATTCGCGACACGCTGCGCAACCGCAAGGAGCAGTTGCTGCGCGCCGCCTATCTAGCCATCGCGCGCGATGAAGCCCGCGTGACAAACGCCCTCGCGCAGCAAGTGATCGAGGCCGCCGGCAAGCTCCCCGACGCGGCGAAATCTCCGCTTCCCAAGAAATAATTTTCGATCAGGAAACCCAGGCGAGAACATCTCCCGTGTTGACGGCTTGCCCTTCGCGCACCAAAATTTTTTCGACCACGCCGCTCTTCGGCGAACAAATCTCGTTCTGCATCTTCATCGCTTCCACCACCAGCAGTCCCTGACCCGCGGCAATCTCCTCGCCGGCCTGCACGAGCACGCGCACGATCTTGCCCGGCATCGGCGCGGCCACCGGCTGCCTACCTTCCGCTTCCAGCGCGCCGTGCTTGCGCCCCTGCCACGCGCGCGGATCGAGCACCTCCGCGCGGAACTCCTGCGCGCCCGTCTGGATAGTGAGGGCGCCGTCCGGCGCAGGCGTGATGCACACGTCGTGCGGGCGCCCGTCCAGCAGCACGGAGTAGATGCCGGGGGCGATCTCCACGGCGTGCGCGTCCCTGGCCTGCCTGTCCAGTCGCACGCGCCAGCTCGCACCGTCGCGTTCCAGTTCCACGATGCGCGTCTTTTCCCGGATGCGAATATCAAGTTTCATGCGGTCTTCACGGCCGGTGACGCACTTGCGGCTTGCGGCCCTCGCGCTTCCAGCGGGAGGGTTTTGATTTCGGCGGCGGCGCTGTTTGCGCTTGCATAGAAACTTGCTGCGTGCGCCAGAGCGCGGCGGCAATCGCGGCGGCGTCTTCGGCGCCTGCGTCCGCGCCCGGAGCGCCGGGCTCCTGCCCCTTCGGGATTCGCAAAAGCAGATCGTCGAGCCAGCGCGTGTGAATCTCGCCGCGCACGAACTCGGGCTCGGCCAGGATGCGACGGAAGAGGCCCGCGTTGGTCTTGATGCCCGTGATGGAGTATTCGGAGAGAGCGCGTCGCAGCCGGGCAATCGCTTCTTCACGGCTATTGCCCCATGCGGCGACCTTGCTCAACAGCGGATCGTACTCCGTGGGAACGGTCCATCCGGCATAGACGCCTTCATCGAGGCGGATGCCAGGGCCACTCGGCGCGCGGCGGGAGAGGATTTTGCCCGGCGACGGAAAGAAATTGTTGGCAGGATCCTCGGCGTAAAGGCGGCATTCGATGGCGTGGCCACGCGGCGTGATGGTTTCCCACGCGAACGGCAGGCGATGGCCCGCGGCAATGGCGATTTGGAGCTTCACGAGATCGAGGCCGGTCACCTGTTCGGTGACGGGATGCTCGACCTGGAGCCGCGTGTTCACTTCGAGAAAAAAGAAATCGAGATTGGCGTCCACGAGAAATTCGACGGTTCCCGCGTTGACGTATCCGCCGGCGCGCGCCAAGCGCACGGCCGCATCGCCCATTTTCTTTCGCAACTCCGGTGTCATGACCGGCGAGGGCGCCTCTTCGATCACTTTTTGGTGGCGGCGCTGCACGGAACATTCGCGTTCGCCGAGCGAAACGACGCGGCCATGCGCATCGGCCAGGACTTGGATTTCGATGTGGCGCGGCTTCTCCAAATACTTTTCGAGATACAAGCGCGCGTCGCCGAATGCGTTTTCCGCCTCGGAGCCCGCGTCGCGCCAAGCGGCGGCAAATTCCGCGGGGTTCGAAACGAGCCGCATTCCTTTTCCACCACCGCCCGCCACGGCTTTGAGCAATACGGGATAGCCGAGCTTGCGTGCCAGCGCTTCCGCTTCTTCCGGCTTGTCAATGGGCTCAATCGCGCCGGGCACGGTAGGAATACCTGCGCGGCCGGCGATTTGCCGCGCCGCGGTCTTGGAACCCAGCGCCTCCATCGCCTCCGCCGACGGGCCAATGAAGGTGATGCCGGCTTCGGTGCATGCGCGCGGCAGCGCGGGATTTTCAGCGAGAAAGCCGTAGCCGGGATGCAGTGCGTCGCAGCCCGCGCGGCGCGCGACATCCAGCAGCTTGTCTATGCGGAGATAGCTTTCGCGCGAGGGCGCCGGGCCGATGGGATACGCCTCGTCGGCCAGCCGGACGTGCAACGATGTACGGTCGGCGTCACTGAATACGACAACGGAGGGAATGTCGAGTTCGCGGCAGGCGCGGAGGATGCGCACGGCGATTTCGCCGCGATTGGCGATTAGAATTTTCTTAAACATGCTGGCAGGTACACTCCGCTCGATTCTAACACGCGCGTGTTCCGGGCACGCGACAAGCACGCTCGCAGTTCCGGGGCCGCACACGGGCCATTCCACGCGCTAGAGTGGGATATTGCCGTGTTTCTTGCGTGGGTTGGTATCGCGCTTGTTTTCGAGGGCGCGGAGGGTGGTGATGAGTTTGGCGCGGGTTTCGGCGGGCTCGATGATGGCGTCAATGTAGCCGCGTTCGGCGGCGATGAAGGGATTAGCGAAGCGTTCGCGGAATTCGGCGACTTTTTCGGCGCGGAGCGCGGAGCGATCGGCTTCGGGAGCGCGGTCGAGATCGCGCCGATAGACGATGCTTACAGCGCCCTCGGGGCCCATGACGGCGATTTCCGCGGTGGGCCAGGCAAAATTCGCGTCGGTGCGGATGTGCTTCGAAGCCATGACGCAATAGGCGCCGCCGTAGGCTTTGCGCGTGATAACGGTGAGCTTCGGAACGGTGGCCTCCGCGAAAGCGAAAAGAAGTTTCGCGCCATGCTTGATGATGCCGCCCCATTCCTGCTGCGTGCCGGGTAAAAACCCCGGAACGTCCTCGAAGGTGATGAGGGGAATGTTGAAGGCATCGCAGAAACGGACGAAGCGCGCACCCTTGACCGAAGCATTGATGTCGAGCACACCGGCCAGAAATGCGGGCTGATTGGCGACCATGCCGACCGGATGGCCATCGAGCCGCGCGAAGCCGACGACAAGATTTTTTGCGAAGTGTTCGTGGACCTCAAAGAAGTAGCCGTCATCGGCGACGGCGTGAATCACATTCTTGATGTCATACGGCTTCTGCGGATCTTCCGGCACCAGGGTGTTGAGCGACTCCGCACGGCGATCGGGAGCATCGGAAGTGGATTTCCGCGGCGGATCTTCAAGATTGTTGGAGGGAAGAAAACTCATCAACTCGCGAATCATGGCGAGGCATTCCGCGTCGTCGCGCGAAACGAAATGGGCGACGCCGCTGGTGGCGTTGTGGGTCATCGCGCCGCCCAGTTCCTGCTTGGTGACTTCCTCGTGCGTCACGGTCTTGATGACGTCCGGACCGGTGACAAACATGTAAGAGGTGTCGCGCGTCATGAAGATGAAGTCGGTGATGGCGGGAGAATAGACCGCACCGCCCGCGCACGGACCCATAATGGCGCTGATCTGGGGAATCACGCCGCTGGCCATTGTGTTCAGCAGAAAAATATCCGCGTAGCCCGCAAGCGACGCCACACCCTCTTGAATGCGCGCCCCGCCGGAATCGTTCAGCCCGATGACCGGCGCGCCCGCGCGCATGGCGAGATCCATGATCTTGCAGATTTTCCGGGCATTCGTTTCGGAAAGCGAGCCGCCGAAGACGGTGAAATCCTGCGCGAAAACGTAAACGAGGCGGCCGCCGACACGGCCGAAGCCGGTGACGAAACCGTCGCCCGCGGGGCGCTGTTCCTCCATGCCGAAATCGGTGCAGCGGTGGCGGACGAACTTGTCAAGCTCCTCGAACGTGCCTTCATCGAGGAGAAGATCCATGCGCTCGCGCGCGGTGAGTTTTCCAGCCTGGTGTTCGCGCTCGCGGCGTTCCGGGCCGCCGCCGGCTTCCGCCTCCGCGGAGAGATTGCGCAGTTCTTCCAGCTTGTCGGGCCGTTTGTCGTCTTTGCTTCGTTGAGCACTCATCTCAGTGGGCTTCAGCGGATGCGCCTCGCTCCCCTCAGCGTAATCCGGACCAGTCGTCAGCGGCGACGATGGAATTGCTCGGATTGGAGGGATCGTATTTCACGCTGGCAGGCTGCCCGGCGACGAGGCGATCGAAGCGTACCTGGCTGTCGAGTCCGGTGATGTCCTGCGCGGTTTGGTAGGTCACGCCGGAGATCGCATAGCTGTAGGAGACGAGTTTGCGCCCTCCGCCATCGGCGAGTGGGCGAGGTTGCGCGCGCAGCAGGCCGCCGGTATTTTTCGCGGGTTCGGCGGCTTGCTCCACCAATTCCACCACATGTCCTTCGGCGATCCGCCCGATGTGGTTCAACTGCAGCCGCCGTTTGCGCTCGATTTCTTCGGGATATTCCGGCGTGCGGAACAAGGCATACGCGAGCCAAATCACCGCGACAATGGCGAGCCCAGCAATCGCCACCAGCACCTTCGGATCGTGCAGCAGTTGGCTCAACGCGCCGCCTTCGCCGGTAAGAAGGCAAATGTAAGGGCACCGCTGCGTTCCGGGCTCTGGCGGATTTCGCCGTGATTGAAGGTGTGCAGATAAATCTTCATGGGAAGACAGCCTCCCGCAGCTCTCATCTTACCGGAAGCGGAGCAAAGCGGAGAACCTAGTCGCGGGGCGCGTGCGCCGGATTGCGCAACGTGGCCATCCTGCCCATGGCACGCCGGCAATTGCGCTGAACTGCTCGCCTTCGAAAAGACCGCAAAAAGCCGAGGCGGAAGATCGCCTTTCGGAATCAAGAGGGAGGAAGCGGTAGAATTTCATGCGGCGTCAGCTCAAGTGCTGATGGGAACCGGCCGCGTGATGATTGCGAACGGACCAAACCAGCGTGGCGATCCACGCAACCGTCGCCGCAATCGTATAGGCAACAGCGCCGAGGATGAAGACGTGAAACGCCCCGAGGCGAGCGCCCAGCGCGGAAAAGAACAGAGAAGCAAGGCGATACGTCAGGCTGAGAAGAGTCCAGGCCAGCAAGCCGGAGATCAGCAAGCGGCCGGGCTCGCGCAGGAACCGCACAACGGGCACAAGCGCCAGGGCGGCCAGCGCCACCGCAGCGGTCATGTTACGCTCCGCCGCGAACCGCTCCAACCCCGGTACGCGGTTCGCCACGACCAACCAGACAGCGACAATAATCGAGAGACAGGCGCCGATCCAGAGCCCCATGCGAAGCGATACGCCCCGGGAACCGCCGAGACCTTGCAATCCAAAGATAGTTGCGCGAAGAGACATGCTGGGTATGCCTCTGAAACTGCGTGTTGCGCGACCGCGAAACGGTCAACCCTCTACTTTGAACCCTGTTCTATGGAGAAGGTTGCGTGACGTCCACCACGGCGGGCGCGCCCGGAGCGCTTTCGTTTCCGGCGCGGTCCACGGCCGTCACGGTGAACAAGTAAAGATGCCCCACGCCGACGGTCATATCACGGAACGCCGGGGTGGGCAACAACTCCGGCGTCAGGAGCTGGCCCCGTGTGCCCTGTTCTTCACTGCGATAAACACGGTAGCCCGCCAGGTCGGTTTCCGTATTGAGAGACCAGGAAAGCTCGACCTGCGGCGCGGGAGGATTTCCGAGGGCCAGGAAGACTCCTACCAGGCCCTGCGGGGCGGAAGGAGGGAAGGTGTCCCGCGGTGTGACGAGGGCGGGAACTGAATCATCCGACTCGATCGTGCCGCCGTCGGCCGCGATCACGGAGCGCACCATGTACAGATAGGTGGCGCCAAATTCGAACTGCACATCCCGAAAACGCTCCATGGTGGATGGTGCGAGAAGAGCCAGAGGCGATTTCCACTTTGCCTGCGAGATATCTTTCAGGCCATCTTTTAGGAATGCGGGGAGAGAATCGGGGTCGAGCTCGCCGCGATAGAGGCGATAACCGCCGACAGGAGGCATGGCGTCACCGGCCGATGTGCGATCCGGCGGAGTCCAAGCCAGCTCGATGGCGGTTTCCGTCACGCGGGCTTCGAGGTGCGCGATGCGCTCCGGCACGGAAATTAGGAGGACACTGACCGTGTTCGAATCGGCCGAGGCGCGCTTCTTCGATGCACGCGTACGCACGCGATAGACCAGAGTCCTGCCGGGATGAGCGCGAAATTCTTCCGGCGTGATGGGATCCAGGAAGTATACGTGATCTTCCCGGACGTATTTCCCGGCCAGAGCGCCGGGAATCGTGTACACTTGGCGAAATGATCTTTCTTCGGGTGAACCATTCGCGCCGGCGGCACCGCGAAAAATTTCCAGTGCGGGAGCCTCCGGAAGATGTTCTCCGCCGACTGTCGCCTGGGGAAGCGTGAAAATCAGCTCGACCGCGTCGCCGGACTGCCGGGCCTTCAGGTCCGCGATGGCCTTGGGGACAGTCGGCTGCGGCGGATGGGGTTCGCCGGGAGCGCCACATCCGGTCAGGAGGAAGAAGGCGAAAAACGAAATGCGAAAATCGAAACTCGGAAAAATGAACCTTGCTAGCCGCAGCGGAAGGCAACTCTTCGAATGTCGAGTTTCCATTTTCAAATTTCGGTTTCTTACAGGATGTAGCGGCTCAAATCCTGGTTCTTGACGATATCGGCGAGCTGCTTGTTGACGTAGGCCGCGTCGATCTTCACGGTCTTCTTTTTGAGGTCGGGCGCTTCGAAAGAAATTTCGTCGAGAACCTTTTCGAGGATGGTGTGCAGGCGGCGCGCGCCGATGTTTTCGGTTTGGTCGTTGACGCTGGTAGCGAAGCGCGCGATGGACTGGATGGCGTCGTCGGTGAAGCTGAGTTTTACACCCTCGGTGTCCAGCAGCGAAATGTACTGCTTAATGAGCGCGTTTTTCGGTTCGGTGAGGATGCGGATGAAGTCGGCTTCGCAGAGCGAGGTCATCTCGACGCGAATCGGCAGGCGGCCCTGCAGCTCCGGGATGAGGTCGGAGGGCTTGGTGATGTGGAACGCGCCGGCGGCGACGAACAAGATGTGGTCGGAGCGAATCATTCCGTAGCGCGTGTTTACGGTGGTGCCTTCAATGATCGGCAAGATGTCGCGCTGCACGCCCTCGCGCGAGACGTCGGGCCCGTGGCCCGTTTCGCGCCCCGCAATTTTGTCAATCTCGTCGATGAAGATGATGCCCATTTGCTCGGCGCGGTCCACGGCGAGGCGCGTCACCTGCTCCATGTCAATCAGGCGGTTCTCTTCTTCCTGGATCAGGTATTCGAAGGCGTCGGCGACCGTCATCTTGCGCTTCTTTTTCATCTGCCCGAAAAACCCGGAGAGCATGTCCTTCAGGTTGACGTCCATCTCCTCGGCGCCCTGATTGGAGACGATTTCGAACGCGGGCATGGAGGAGCGCTCACGCACCTCGAGATCCACCATGCGCTGGTCGAGCTTGCCTTCGCGAAGCTGCACGCGAAGTTTTTCGCGCGTGCGCTTCTCCTGTTCCCGCTGCGCTTGGGCGGCCTCGGCGCCCGCGCCGGCGGACGTGGCCATGTCCGCGCCCGGCGAGGGCGGCAGGAGCAGATCCAGGACGCGCTCTTCGGCGGACTGTTCGGCGCGCTCGGCGACTTCATCGAGCTTTTCCTCGCGGACCATGTCAATCGATGTTTCCACGAGGTCGCGGACCATGGATTCGACGTCGCGGCCGACGTAGCCGACTTCGGTGTACTTCGAGGCTTCCACCTTCACGAAGGGGCAGCCCGCCAAACGCGCGAGGCGCCGCGCGATTTCTGTTTTCCCCACGCCGGTCGGCCCAATCATCAAAATATTTTTCGGTAAGATGTCTTCGGCGATTTCCGGCGGAAGCTTTTGGCGGCGGATGCGGTTGCGCAGGGCCACGGCAATGGCGCGCTTCGCCGCCGCTTGCCCGACGATGTACTTATCGAGCTCGGCGACGATTTCGCGCGGCGTCAAATCGTCCAGCGCGGGCTGCTGCTCCGGTTCTACCGCTTGCGGCGCGCCGTTGCCGCCCGCCATGTAGATCACGTCTTTGTCGGACTTGCTCACAATTCCTCGATGGTAAAATTCGCGTTCGTGAAAATACAGATTTCACTGGCGATGCGCATCGCTTCCTGCGCGATTTCCTTGGCGGTTAGTTTCGTATGCTGCACCATGGCGCGCGCCGCGGCGAGCGCATAGGATCCGCCGGAGCCGATGGCGCAGAGGCCGTCGTCCGGCTCGATCACGTCGCCGTTGCCGGAGACCAGAAAAGTCCCCTTGGCATCCGCGACGACCAGCATGGCTTCCAAATGGCGCAACGCGCGGTCTTTCCGCCACTCCTTGGCCAGCTCGACGGACGATTTCTGTAAATTGCCGGAATGCTCCTGCAGCTTGCCTTCAAAGCGCTCGAAGAGCGACAGCGCGTCGGCGGTGGAGCCGGCGAATCCGGCCACGACCTTATCGTTGAAAAGGCGGCGCGTCTTTTTTGCGGTGTGCTTCATCACGTGGTCGCCCATGGTCACCTGTCCGTCGGCGATCAGGACGACTTTGCCGTCTCTGCGCACGCACAAGACGGTGGTGCCGTGCACCAGTGATCTTCCCTCACTCATGGGCATCCCAACAGTATAGCGCGGCTGCCGCGTTTAGAGAATTGCGCAAAACTGCACTGGAAAAGTGCGACAGATTCGGCTATACTTGGGGTTTGCGTTTGGAGTGCTGGCCCCGCCTGAGTGGGTCTGCAGGGAAATCAACGATGAATCCGGTGGTGCATAAAATTCAAGCCGCGCAACTGCGGAAGGACCTGCCCGAGTTCGGTCCGGGCGACACGATTCGTGTCCACGTAAAATTGAAGGAAGCCGAGGGCGAGAAGGAACGCATCCAGTCGTTCGAGGGCGTAGTGATTTCCAAGCGCGGGCGGTCGGCCAGCGCGTCCTTCACGGTGCGGCGCGTCAGCTTCGGCGTCGGCGTCGAGCGCATCTTTCCGTTGCACTCGCCGACGATCAGCTCGATTGAGGTGGTGGGCAAGGGCAAGGTGCGGCGCGCGCGGCTCTATTACCTGCGCAACTTGAAGGGCAAGGCAGCGCGCATCAAGCGTGCCGCGCGGGAAACGCGCGAGGCGCCGGCGGCAGCGGCGGAATCTCAGGCGTAAAAGCCCAAGCACAGACAATACGAAGAGCATCGGGCGCGGCGAATCCTGCCGCGCCTTTTTCTATGGTGACTTCAATGCGAAGGGTGGCCGTGGGACGGCTCCGCGGCAAGGGCTTCGGCGGGCGCATCCATTATAAACACCAGGTCGGAGGAAAGCGCCAGGAAGAGCGGCGCGGCGATCCCAAACGCGAGAATGGCGGCGACGCCCGGCAGGACCCAGTTGAGCCCCTCACCGGAACCCCTTGTGAAGTGGAACGCGAGGCAAGCGCCCGCAAGCCCCGCCAAACTAGCGAGAACACGGCTGGGGCGAGAAAGTTCAAGCGCCCGGCCGCAGTGGGGGCAGAGGACTTCATTCGAGCGGGAAAGAATTCCCGCGCGCGGCACCTTGCCAAAGCATATCGGACAGATCCTGTTGGCCATCTGCTCTCCTTGTCATGCGCAGAGAATAACGCAAGGCCGCGTTGTGCGGAAGGGCTACGCCCGGCGGGCGCTGGAGCACGCGACCCGATGGGCAGGGCGTGAGGAGCAACTGCTTGACATTTTCGTGTGGGGGGCTATCGTCTGCGTTCCGGATCTTCGACCCTCGGAAAGGAAAACCATGATGAAACACAAGACCGCAAAGGCATTCCTTCTTTGCCTGTTCGTGGCGCTCGCCGCCAGCGCACAGACGCAGAAGCCCGCCGGCAAGACGATCGTGCTGAAAGCGGCGCGAATGTTCGACGGAAGAAACAACGCGCTGTTGAAGCCGGGAATGGTGGTGGTAGTGGACGGCAAGATCGTTGTGGCGGGAACAAATGTAGCGGTGCCCGCCGGCGCCGAAGTGGTGGATCTGGGCGACGCGACGCTTCTGCCCGGATTCATTGACGCCCATACGCACCTCACGATGATGTTCTCCGACGACTGGAACCGGCGCCAGCTCGATGAACTGCAGAAGCCCATCGCGGAGCGGGCGCTGGACGCCAGCGTGAACGCGCGCATCACGCTGCTGGCCGGATTCACGACGGTGCGCGACGTCGGCTCGGAACTCTACCTGGACGCGGGGCTCCGCAACGCGATTCGAAGGGGAGTCGTGCCCGGACCGCGAATGCTTGTTTCCGTGCACGCCATCGGCGCTACGGGCGGGCATTGCGACGATTCGGCCGGATTTCGCGCGGGCCTGTTCGGCAAGGAGACGGGCCCCGAAGAGGGCGTCACCAATAGCCCCGAAGAAGCGCGCTACGCGGTTCGGCTGGCGCACAAATACGGGGCGACGGTCATCAAGACTTGCGCCACGGGCGGAGTGCTTTCGCCCACCGACGCCGTGGACACGCCGCAACTCACGCAGGAAGAGCTGAACGCGCTGGTGGATGAAGCGCACGCGCTCCGGCTCAAGGCCGCGGCCCATGCGCACGGCGCCGAGGGAGCGAAGCGAGCGATTCGCGCGGGGATTGATTCCATTGAGCATGGCTCTTTCTTGGACGATGAGGCGCTGGACCTGATGGTGAAGCACGGGACGTACCTCGTGCCCACGCTCATGGCCCCGCAAGGGCTCTCGGAACAGTTGCAGCGGGGCGTCTATTTTCCTCCGGCGATCCGCGAGAAGGCGGAAGCGGCCATCGCCACCATCCGCGACACATTTCGCAAGGCGCTCGCCAAGGGCGTCAAGATCGGGCTGGGCACGGACGCGGCGGTCTACCAGCACGGACGCAACGCGGAGGAGTTCCATCAGATGACGGACCTGGGGATGAAGCCCATTGACGCGCTGAAGGCCGGCACGTCCGCCGATGCCGAACTGCTCGGGCTGGCGGATAAGATCGGCACACTCGAAACGGGCAAGAGCGCGGACATCGTGGCGGTGCCAGGCGATCCAGTGGAAAACATCCGTCAGACCGAGCACGTTTTCTTCGTGATGAAAGAGGGTGTGATCTACAGGAACGACCGCGCGAGTGCAGGCCACAACTAGACGAAAATCCGCGCGGAACGGCCGCCGTCGCTCGAGCGGCTGATCATGCTGCCGAGCCCGGGCACTGAAAGCGTACGGCGGGAGAACAAAGTAACATTCCGCTGAATAATCCATGAATCCGTTACCGGAAAAATCCACTGCCCCAGTTCGTTCAGGGCGAGCGCGCGGGTGGTTGCTTCCGCTGTTTTTGTCCCTGGCGACGGCGCTAATCATCGTTTCGCCGTTCTTTGTGCACGGAACCGCTTCGGGACACGATTTCACGTTTCACGCCGCCTCTTGGCTCGATGCCGCGGGACAGTGGCGGCAGGGCGTCGCGTATCCACGCTGGGCGGAATGGGCGGACTGGGGCTTTGGCGAGCCGCGATTCGTCTTTTATCCCCCGCTCTCGTGGATGCTTGGCGCGGCGCTGGGTCAGACGGTCGGCTGGAAGGCTGCGGTCATCGCCTTCATTGTTGTGACGCAGACGCTGGCCGGCCTTTCCATGTTTGCGCTGGGGCGGCGCACCCTCGAGCACCCGGCGGCCATGTTCGCTTCCTTTTGTTACGCCGCGAATCCTTACGCGCTGCTGATCATTTTTCTGCGCAGCGACTACGCCGAGCTTCTGGCGGCGGCCGTCTTCCCTCTGTTGTTTCTCACGCTAAGCGATGCGCTGGGCGACGGCGATGCCGCTGAAAAGCGAAGCATCACGCGGGGCGTGGTGAACTTCGCGGCGGTGTACGCAGTGATCTGGCTGTGCAACGCGCCTGCCGGTGTGCTGGCGAGCTACGCGGCGGCGCTTGTGATGGCGTACGCGGCGATGCGCGGGCGCAACTGGCGGCCGCTGGTGCGAGGCGGCGCGGGGCTCGCGCTGGGCTTGGGACTTGCCGCGTTTTATCTTGTGCCGGCAATCTATGAACAAAAATGGGTGCACATTGAACAAGCGCTTTCGACGGGCTTGACCCCGGCGGAGAATTTTCTCTATGCGGTGATTGACGACCCCGAGCACAATCTCTTTAACTGGATAGCCTCGACCGCGGCGGTGGTGATGATCGTTGTCACGGGCTTCGCGGCCGTGATCGCGCGGCGCGAAAGTGCACGCGGCGCGCAAAGAATTACGTGGCAGCGTTTCTTGCTCGTCGCCGCGGCAGCCACGCTCTTGATGTTGCGGTTCTCTTCACCCGCGTGGAGCTTTTTGCCGAAACTTCGCTACGTGCAATTTCCGTGGCGCGGGATGCTGCCGCTCGCAGTGCCTTTCGCCTATTTTCTGGCCGCAGCGGCGCGGCGGCGGCGCGGCTGGGTCTGGGTAGTGGTCGGCGCCGTCCTGTTCGTGAGTGGCGAAATGTTTTTGGTGCATCGGGCCTGGTGGGACCGAGCGGACGTACCGCAACTGCGCGAAAAGATGGCGCGTGGAGCGGGCTATGAAGGCACGGATGAATACGACGTGCTCGGCGGCGACCACTACTATCTGCCGCAGAACGCGGCGCAGGTGAGCGTGCTGCCCCCGGAGGATGCGGAGGCCGGGGCGAATCCCGCGGCGGATGTGCGCATCGAGCGCTGGTCAGCCGAGGAGAAGTTCTTGGAGGTGAACGCTCGCGGGCCCGTGCGCGTGGCGCTGCGCTTGGTGAACTACCCGGCGTGGCGCGTCGAGGTAAATGGCGCCGCCGTCGCACCGGAGTACGCGGAAGATACCGCGCAGATGGTCGTGCCGCTGGGAGCCGGAGTCTCGCGCGTCACGGTGCGCTTCAGGCGGACGCCCGACCGCACGATGGGCGGCTTGCTTTCGGCAGGGAGCGTGCTCTTCGGGGTCGCTCTTCTCTTTTGGCCCGGGCAACTAAAGCAGAAAACACTCGGATGAAGCCAACGGCAGTGCGCCCTCTGCCGGAATACCGCTGCAAGTGCAGGTGACTTGCTCCCGGGTCAGCGGCGGTCCACGGAGGGGTGACGAACGTCCTGTCCCTGGACAAGGTAGATAACGTCCTGGGCGATGTTGGTGGCGTGGTCGCCGATGCGTTCGAGGTTTTTGGCCACAAGGATCAACTCGAAGGCCGGATAAACGACGCTCGAATCGCCCATCATGTAGGTGAGCAGGTCGCGGAAAATCTGGTCGCGATAATTATCCACCTGGTCGTCGCGGAGCATGACTTTATTGGCGAGCTCGACGTCGCGGCGGACGACGGCGTTGAGCGCGTCGCGGACCATCTCCTCGGCGACCTCGCTCATGCGCGGAAGGTCCACATAGGGCTTGACACGCGGGTGGCGCAGGATGCGCTGTGCGGACTGGGCGATGTTGACGGCCTGATCGCCGATGCGCTCGAGATCGTTGTTGATGCGGGAAACGGCCAGGACAAATCGCAAGTCCACGGCCATGAGCTGATGCAACGCCAGAAGCTGAACGACGCGGTCGTCGACCTCGATCTGCAGTTCATTGATAGCGTCCTCTTCATCGAGAACACGCTTGGCGAGCGATTCGTCGGAGTCCAGCACGGCGTGCACCGACTGGTGCACGGCGCGCTCGGCGAGGCTACCCATCCAGAGCAGCCGTTCTTTCAATTCGTTGATGTCTTTCTCGAAGTGGCGTTCCATGAAATCCTTCCCCTCAACGGCGCTCTGCAGAGACTGTAAGAGAAATTCCTCGCTCCCCTCGGAATGACGGCACGCGCGGACTATCTCATCCGAAGCGGCCGGTGATGTACGCCTCCGTGCGCGGATCCGAGGGCGTGGTGAAAAGTTGCGGCGTCGGACTGAATTCGACGAGGACGCCGTTGAGCATGAATGCCGTGGAATCACTGACGCGGGCCGCTTGCTGCATGTTGTGTGTAACGATGACGATGGTGCAAATTTCTTTCAATTGCACCAGCAGCTCTTCAATTTTTGCTGTGCTGATGGGATCGAGCGCCGAGCAGGGCTCGTCGAGGAGAAGCACCTCGGGTTGAACAGCCAGCGCACGGGCAATACAAAGCCGCTGCTGCTGGCCGCCGGAAAGCTCGTACGCGGACTTGTGGAGGTGGTCTTTCACTTCATCCCAGAGAGCGGAGCGCCGGAGGCTGGTCTCCACGGCTTCGGCGAGGGAAACATTCGATCCATTGATCTTCGGACCGTAAGCCACGTTCTCGAAGATGGATTTGGGGAAGGGATTGGGCCGCTGAAAAACCATGCCGACGCGTCGGCGAAGAAGTGTAACGTCTTGCGCCAGGATGTTTTTTCCGTCAAGTAGAATCTCGCCTTCGAGACGGGCATTGCGCACGGTCTCGTGCATGCGGTTGAGCGTCCGCAGAAGCGTGGACTTGCCGCAACCCGAAGGGCCAATCAGCGCGGTGACGCGATTGGTGGCGATACCTAGGTTGACGTCAAAGAGGGTTTGCTTGCTACCGTAGAAGAAGTTGACCTTGGAGGCGTTCATGCGCATGGGCTGATCGTGGCCCACGTCGCGACTCGGGCCGCTGGGGATGGCAATGTTGAAAGTGGTCATAGATTTTGCGGCAGCACTCATGGGCTACGACCTCGGAACTGCGATTCCGCGCGCGAGGACGGCGCGCGCAATGATATTGACGGCGAGCACCAGTCCCAGAAGCACGAGACCCGCCGCCCATGCCTGCCGGTGCCAATCTTCGTACGGAGCGACCGCGTAAGTAAAGATCATGACGGGAAGCGAGGCGGTCGGCTGGTTCCAGCCGGAGCTCCAGAAGCGGTTGCTAAAGGCGGTGAAGAGCAGCGGCGCGGTCTCGCCAGCCACCCGGGCAAGAGCAAGCAGGACGGCGGTGAGGATTCCGCGGTAGGCGGCGGGAACAATTATCGTGACAATCGTGTGCCACTTGCTGGCGCCCAGGGCCATTGCGCCTTCCCGGAGCGAACCGGGAACATTGCGCAGAAATTCCTCCGTGCTGCGCAGGGTGATGGGAATCATCATGATGCCTAGCGCGAAGGAGCCGGCAAACGCTGAAAAGTGCTTGAACGGCAGGACGAACAGCGCGTACGCGAAAATACCGATCACAATGGAGGGCGCGCCGTTGAGCAAGTCCGCGGCGTAGCGAACCACGAAGCTCGCCCCCACTCCACCGAATTCGGCAAGATAAATGCCGCCCAATAAGCCGATGGGTACGCCGATGAGAGAGGCTAAAAGGAGCAGCTTCCCGCTGCCCACGATGGCGTTGGCCATTCCACCTCCGGTCTCGCCGACGGGTGTGGGGAGCTTTGTGAAAAAGTCCCAGTTCAAAGAGCGACCGCCGTGATAGACAAGGTATCCGAGGATGAAGAAGAGAACGGAAACGGCGACCAGGGCGCAAACGCCCGTGAGCGTAAGCATAAGGGCACTGAGAGCCTTGCGGAAGCGCAGTCGCAGGTTCATGCGTGGAGGCCTCCCCCGCGGCTCTGAGTGACAAGGATGAGGATGCGTGCGAGGCCGTTGAGGATGAACGTGAGCAAGAACAGGACGAGTGCCAGCTCGACCAGCGCCTGGAGGTAGAGATCGCCGGTCGCTTCCGTGAATTCGTTGGCGATGACGGCGGCAATCGAATAGCCCGGAGCGAAGAGCGATGCGGCGATTTTCGGAGTATTGCCGATGACCATAGTGACGGCCATGGTCTCTCCAAGAGCGCGGGCCAGGGCGAGAAAGATGGAACCGAAAATGCCGGTGCGCGCGAAGGGCACAACGACCTTCCAGGTGGACTCCCAGCGAGTGGAGCCGAGAGAGAGGGCGGCTTCGCGCTGCTCACGGGGCACGGACATCAACACTTCGCGCGAAACGGAGATGATGAAGGGAATCACCATAACGGCAAGAACCATGCCTGCGGTTAGAAAACCGACGCCGTACGAAGGTCCCTGAAAAAACGGCAGGAATCCGAGCGTGGCTTTTAAGAATGGCTGGATCACCTCCCGCATGATGGGAACCAGAATGAAGACGCCAAGGAGGCCGTAAATAACACTGGGTACCGCTGCAAGCAAATCAATGAAGAACGTCAGCGTATCCGAGACTCTGGCGGGCGCAAGCTCCGCAAGAAAGATGGCGGCGCCAAGCCCTAGTGGAACCGCGATCAAAAGGCCCACGGCGGAAGTGACTAGCGTACCGTAGATGAACGGCAGGGCTCCGAATTGGTCAAAGACGGGATCCCACACACTGGTAATGAAAAACTTCCAGCCGAAAGCATGCCGCGACAGAGCCGAATCCGTCCAGAGCTGATAGACCAGAGCCAAGGTGATAAGAACAGTCGTCGCCGCGAACACAAGCGTGACTAGGCGCGCAATCTCGTCGCCTTCCCGGAGCCGGGAAAGGAAGCGGCGCGAGCCCGCAAGAGGGCCCGCGCCATTCGTCATGGTGGCCGCTGTCTCCACGTTTAGTTAATTTGAGAGAGGGCCTTCATTTCCTTCGCAACCACTTCCTTCGGAAGCTTTGCGTAAGAAAGCGCCTCAGTATAGTTCTGCCCGTCGCTGAGCATCCACTTCAAAAAGGTCTTGATCGCATCGCGCTTGCCGGCATCCGAAATCTGCGTCGGGACCAGAAGCCAGGTGAAACTCGATATCGGATAGGCCATTTTCCCCGGCGCGTCGGTTATGGAAACGCGAAAATCGTCCGGCATGTTCTTTGCCGCGCCCGCGGCTGCTGCTGTCACGCCTGCGAGATCCGCTTTGATGAACGCGCCGGAAGAATTCTTCACGCGGCCATAGGGCATGTTGTTCTGAATGGCGTAAATGAGTTCGACGTAGCCGAACGCGTTCGGCGTTTGCTTGACGAGACCCGCGACACCTTCGTTCCCCTTGCCGCCAAGACCCACGGGCCAGTTCACCGAAGTGCCCTTGCCGACCTTGTCCTTCCACTCCTGGCTGATCTTCGACAGGTAGTCAGTCCAGATGTAGGTCGTGCCGCTGCCGTCGGAGCGGTGGACCACGACGATGTCGTCCGCAGGCAGATTCACACCCTTGTTGGGGCCAGCGATAGCCGCATCATTCCACTTCGTGATTCTTCCGAGGAAGATCCCTGCGATGGCTTCCTGCGTGAAATTCAACTCGGCACTGACTCCGGGGATGTTGTAAGTCGGAACATCGGCACCCAGGACCGTGGGGAAGTGCAGAATGCCGAAACCATGCTTGTCCTGAAAGTTCTTCAACTGGTCGTCATTCATTGGGCCATCCGAGGCGCCGAAATCAACTGTGCCCTCTGTTGTCTGCTTGATGCCGCCGCCGGAGCCGATCGACTGGTAGTTGAACTGAATGCTAGGAAACTTCTTGTGATACTCGTCAAACCACTTTGAATACATGGGGTACGGGAATGTCGCGCCCGCACCGTTGATGAGGAGTGCGCTATCGGCCCAGGCGAGTCCGCCGAGGGCGAGGACGATTAGTAGCAAACCTGCGATTCGCTTCATTCGATTTCTCCAGACGTGCGAATTTGGAACTACCGGTCGGGAGAGTCTGACTGGCAAGTGTTACAGCTCTGTTACAACACGTTCAGAGTTGGATGAAACTCCTTCAAGAGAGCACCTGCGTTGGCAAGTAATCACTGGCAATAGAGTGTCTTAGGGAAGAATCTCGACTGCAAGAAAGACGCGGATTTCCTGCTGCCGGAGGAAAAACCAGCCGGCAGCAGGACCAGTTTGTAAACCGTTGTTAGAACTTGTAGATTACGTCGAACTGCAGGCGCTTCAGCATGGGCTGCGTGGAGGCCAGCGGCCGCCCGAACAACCCTGTAAAAGCCAGTTGTATGTTTTTGTGCAACTGGTAGGTGATTTCCATACGATGCTGCGTCACGTTGCTGTTCTGCCGCAGGTCGCTGAAGTTGAATTCGCCCAGCACCGCTTCGCGTTCGATCATCATGCGCGTATAGGCCAGTTGCCAGTCGCCCTTGTCCGCCAACCGGCCAACGCGTCCTTCCAGCCAGTAGCCGCGCCGCTGGCTAGAGACGCAGGGAGCGCTGGTGGTCAGCGTAAACGTCGCCGTGGCGGTGTTGGCCGGCGCGGCCGTGGGGATGTTGGCCACGTTGGCGCAGGCCCGCGTGTTCTGGACGTAGTCGGCCAGGAGGATTATGGGCAAGCGCGGGAAGGCCGTCTTGATATCAAAGCGAGCGATCCCGTCGAAAAGACCAAATTTCGACCGAAACTGCGCACTCTGAATCGTGGAAACCCCTGTGGGAAGCGCTGTGGGCACATCGGCGTCGCTCGGGCCAGTGTTCGCCGTCACGATCGTGGTCTTGGTGATGGTTGTTATCGAGTTCTGTACGCTCGCGCCACCCAGCCTCAGCGCACCGACGACGGGAGTTGTCGGGTTGCTGGCACTCGCCTGCGCCAGCGCCAAAGCGATGGGATCGGCGTGCTGGAAGTTATAAAAGCCGGCGTAGGTGCTGAGCTTCAGCCAGCCGCCAAGTTGCCATATGGCCTGCAACTGGCCACCATAGACTTCACTCTGCACGATGCTCTTGTTCGTTGTGGCTGTGCGGGCCACTTCGGAGAATGGCAGCTCGAAGCCGACCAGCGCGATCTTCTTCAGCACGGGAGTCTTTTCGAAGTTCCACGAAAGAGTCTGTGCGAGGCCTTCCGGATTGAGGTCGTTGTCCCACGTGAGTTCAGTGCGATACCAGGGATAGGCAAACTTGCCGCCGGTGAGCGAAAGGGGCTTGAACCCGTGTGGTGTGTAATTGATGAACGCGCGGTCGAGAGCAAAGCCCTTGCGCGTGAAGAACTGGTTCGTCGTCTGGTTCGTGGAGATCGGATCGTTGAGGTCACCCGTCGCCACGGACAGGCCACCGCTGAATTCGTCGTTCAACTTCGCGTTGACATTGAAGCGCAGGCGGAAGCGCATACGGTTGCGCACCTGCGATTGGTCAACGGGCCCGCCGAAGAACGGCTCGTCGCGCAAGCGGATGTCGCCGGCGAAGGTGAAGGGACCGACGGCCTTGATTTTGTCGCCCAGGGACTTTTTCTCTGCTGTGTAGTCCTTGTTGAGGTCCGCAACCTTCTTGTTGAGATCATTGGTTGTGTCCGCGACCGCTTCGAGCTGGCCTTGCATCACCTTCATTTCCTGTGCTTGCCCCTGGCTATCCTGCGCGGCCGGCTGGCTGGCTGTTGCCGCACGGGCTGCCCGCAGCTCTTCGCTCAGGGCATTCAGCCTCTCCTGCTGCGCCTGCAGCTGCCGGGCCTGTTCGGAGAGCATCTCGCGGAGTTGTTCGATCTCAGCGCCGTAGCCGGCCGCAGCGGGCTGCTCTGATTTCGTATCTTTGGCGGCTGGGTTCGAGTTGGCTGGTGTGGCTGTCGGCGAGGCCGTTTCCGCAGCCCCTTTGTCGGTGGCGTCCTTTTCCGGTCCGCTGCCCGCCCAAGCCGGCGTAGCCAGCAAAATGACAGATAATGCGGCAGTCATCCACGTCCTATGCATGCAACCCTCCGAGTAAGATTTTCCCCAAGCGAGTCTTGCGGAAATAGTTCGCTTGCAACTTGAGCCTTACAACCTGCTGCCTATGAGCGGAACCCGCCGCCCCCATCGAAAAGAATCGAGGGGCGTAGGTTAGTCAGGAAGGGTCAACAACCTTTGAACGGCATATGAATATTCTGTAACACGATTGGCCCGCTGGTCCAAACGCCTTTTTGAGACTGACGCGTTCGGAAGAGGAGAAGGGGACCGGCGCCAGGGGTGCACCAGTCCCCAGGTGGGACGTGGAGTGAAGACCAAACGCGGGCGAGCTTACGATGCCGTGGTCACGTCGGAATGAAGGACTTGTGAATTCTGCGTAACTTCGTTCATGGCTCCATTCAGGGTTTCCTGGGGCTGCGAATCGGAGTGCGCGGCCTCCCGCACGGCGAGGGCGCGGCCGTGCCGCACGTCGAGCCCGCGGACCCAGAAGATAATGTCCTCGGCGATGTTGGTGGCGTGGTCGGCGATGCGCTCCAGGTGGCGCGTGGCGAGGACGAATTGCAAGCCTGGGCTGACCGACGTCGTTTGCTGCGTCATTTGGGTGAGGAGCTTTTCGAAAATCTGATCGCGGTACTGGTCCACAACGTCATCGCTCTCGAGAACCCGCAGGGCCATCTCCACGTTGCGGAAGATGAGAGCGCCGAGGCTCTTGCTGACCATGGCGCGGACCGCGGCAGCCATGGGCGCCAACTCTTCGGGTGCCTCGGCGACGGACATCTCGCGAAGAGAAATCGTCCGTTCGGCCAAGCTGACGGCGAGGTCGCCGATGCGCTCCAGGTCGTTGGTGATCTTTAGGGAAGCGACGATCAAGCGCATTTCGTCATCGGAGAACGAGCCGCGCCGCAGCAGGCGAATGGCATGCTCGTCGATCAGGATCTCCATCTCGTTGATGCGCGGCTCAATCATGAACACTTCGCCGGGGAGGGCCGCCGTGCGCGGATTACTCACATCCACGATCGCATCCAAGGAACGGTTCATGGCGCCTTCCACGGCGCGTGCCATGGAAATCAGGTAGTTCACCAGGGTGTCGTAGAGGACCTCTTCGGTCAGGCTCGGCGAGGTGGCCATATTGTTCTCCCGCGGCGGGGCGCTTGCCGGGTGTCTGAACCCGCTCGCAAGCCGAAGTGTGCCTTGCGGAGGGTTACGGAATCTTCACACCAGGGTTAATTTGCGGAGACAACCGGAGGCGCGGTGGAAGCGATGTAAAACGTGCCGCGGCTACTTAGCGCGCAGCGCTGCCGGCATCGACCATAGGGACCGAAAAGTGGAATTGTGAGCCCTGGCCCAGTTCGCTCTCCACCCAGATGCGGCCGCCGTGGGCTTCGACAAGATGTTTGGCAATGGCCAGGCCGAGGCCCGTGCCTCCTGCTTCGCGCGAGCGCGCCGCGTCCACGCGATAGAAACGCTCGAAGATCCGCGACTGATCGGCTTGCGGAATGCCGATCCCGGTGTCCGCGACGGTGAAGACGACCTCACGTTCGGTGGCCAGGGCACGAATCACAATGCTTCCACCCGGCAGCGTGTACTGCACGGCGTTATCAAGGAGGTTTTGCAGGACTTCGGCGAGCCGGCGGCGGTCGGCGGCCATGTCGGGAAGATGGGCGGGAAGCTCGGCGGAGATTTTGATCTGTTTTTCGGCGGCGCGGGGCCGCGTGGTTTCCAGGCAGCCTTCCACCAGCTGCACCGGGCTGAGCGGGCGAAATTCGAATTCGAGCTTGTCGGCCTCGATTTTCGAAAGGGTGAGCAGGTCGTCGGTGAGGCGGGCAAGCCGCCGCGCGTGCTCGAGAATGATCGCAAGAAACCGGCCGCGGTTCTGGGCATCCTCCATCGCGCCGCCGAGCAGCGTTTCCGCGAAGCCCTGGATGGCCGTCAGCGGAGTCTTGAACTCGTGGGAAACGTTGGCCACGAAATCGCGCCGCACGCGCTCGAGCTTGCGCAGACCAGTGATGTCGTGCAGCACGATGATCACGCCGGCGTCTTCGGTGGCCCGCGCGGGGGTTACGGTGACGGCAAAAAAGCGCTGGCGAAGCGTCCCGGTGACAATCTCCGCGTGCACGGCGGGCTCGCCGCGCAACACCTGTCGCAGCGCCTCGAGGATTTCCGTCTGGCGCACGGATTCGACCAGGGCGCTGCCGGTTTTCGGAGGCAAATCGAGGCCCAGGATTTCCGCAAAGCTGGTGTTGGCGAAGACCAGCCGCTCGGCGCCGTTCACCACGGCCACTCCCTCAACCATGCTGCCCAAAATGGCCGAGGACAGATTGCGCTCGTCGGTGAGCGTGTGAATCGTGCGGTCGAGCCGAACGGCGGTATCGTTCATGGAGATCGCCAGGGCTTCCAGCGCGTCACCCGAGCGTTTGGCCGAAAGCGGCCGGAAGTCGCCCTCGGCCACGCGACGGGAAAATACCTTGAGCCGCTCGACACGGCTGGAGAAGGAGCGGGACACAAACAGGGAAATCGCACTGGCCAAGACCAAAATCACGAATGAGGCGAACCACAGCCGCCGTCGAAACTCCGAGAGCACGGCATCCACGGTTTCGATGGGAAGCGCAAAACGCAAAACGATAGGTTGCCCCGCCGCGACCGGCTGGCGCACGGCGTAGTAAAGAAGATCATGGCTTAGCGTCACGCTGTGGCGCACGGATCGCCCCTCGCCATGCGCCAGGGCATCCTGAATTTCCGGCCGGTCCGCATGATTTTCCATCGTCAGCGGATTGGCTTGCGAATCCGCATACACGAGTCCGGTGGAGGAAATGATCGTGACCCTGGCTCCGCTGGCCGCGATCCGCGTGACCCAACCGCGCAGACCGAAGGGATCGCCGGGAGGAACCGGCGAGGAAGGCATCAACTGGGGTGGGTTCGCCTGCGCGATGCGCGCGATGGCGGCAAGCTGCTCGAAGCCGGTGCGTTCGTAGTCGCGACGGAGGATGCGCTCGGCAAAAATGTCCACCGCAAGCAGAACGCCGATGAGCAGCGCCAGCAGGGCGAGTCCGAGCTTCCAGAAAAGGTTAAGCCGCACGGGTTTCGAAGAGATACCCCGCTCCCCGGACAGTTTTCAGCAGCGCGGGGCGTTCGGGGTCCGGCTCAATCTTCTCACGAAGGCGGCGAACGTACACGTCCACACTGCGCGGGGTGACGAAGCGGTCCGTCCCCCAGACGGCGTCGAGCAACTGATCGCGCGTGAAGACGCGGTTGGGACGCGAGGCCAGAAAGTAGAGCAGGCGGAATTCGAGCGTGCTAAGAGGGACGGCCTTGCCCGCCAAGCTGACACGGTACGCCGCCGGATCAATCGCCAGCTTGCCGATTTCGATGACCCGCGGCGAGTCCGAAACGGGCTCGGTGCGGCGAAGCAGCGCCTTCACGCGGGCGACCAGCTCACGCGGGCTGAAAGGCTTGGTGACGTAATCGTCCGCGCCCATCTCCAGGCCGACCACGCGATCGGCTTCCTCCCCACGCGCGGTGAGCATCAGAATCGGCAGGCGATTCAGCGATTCGTCGCGGCGAATTTCGCGGCAGATGTCCAGGCCGGAAAGCTTGGGAAGCATCAGGTCCAGTAAAAGCAGATCCGGCGGCGTCTTCTTCACGCTGGCGAGCCCCGTCGAGCCATCCTGGGCCGAGGCCACCTGATAACCTTCGTTGGCAAGGTTGTAGCGGACGAGCTCGATGATGTCGCGGTCGTCTTCGATGATGAGGACGCGTTTCATGCGCGCTGAACGTGGCATAGACCGGCTGAGCGGGAGTGTACCGCAGCCCAGCGGATTGCGGTAGGCAGCGGTGGCCGGTGGTTCTCCCTGGAGCCGGTGGAGCACAGTCACGACGATTGTTACAGGAATCGCCCGTGGCGTGGTCACGCGCGTGTAACAAATAGATGAACGAATGATGAATGAAAACTAGGCGCCCACCGTGGTCGTGAAGGCCAGAGCAAGGAGCGTCTTCTGCTCAAGCTCATGCGCTTTTGCCGAACCCGTCGCCGGGCTGGCGCTGGGGGAGCGCTTGACGGAACGCAGCGGCAAACTGTGCGCCTTAGCGATTTTCTCGAGCCGCGGCAGAACGTAGGAGATTGGCCCCATGTTCGCCGGCTCCTCCTGCACCCAAACAATTTCGCGCGCATGGGGATGCTGCTCGATGGCCGCCGCGAGTTCCGCACGCGGAAACGGATAAATCTGGTCGAGGAAAAGGATCGCCGTGGCCGCGTCCTGGCGTTTGCGGCGCTCGGCGCGCAGCTCATGGCCCACCTTGCCACTGGTAATCAAGATGCGCTGTGCGTCTCGGACCTCGTGATCCGGGACGACGGTGAGAAAGCGCGGTTGCGCGAACTCCTCGAGCGAAGAACAAGCGTCCGGATTTCGCAGCATGCTTTTCGGAGTGAAAACGATGAGCGGCTTGCGCCACGGGCGCATCGCCTGGCGCCGCAGCATGTGGAAATACTGCGCCGCCGTCGAGGGCTGGCAAATTTGCATGTTGTCTTCGGCGGCGAGCTGCAAGAAACGTTCCATGCGCGCGCTGGAGTGTTCCGGCCCCTGCCCTTCGTAGCCGTGCGGCAGAAGCATTACGATGCCGGACGGCAAATTCCATTTGTCTTCGCCCGCGCTGATGAACTGATCAACGATGACCTGCGCGCCGTTGGCGAAGTCTCCGAATTGCGCCTCCCACAGAACGAGCGCTTCGGGATAGTCGCGGCTGAAGCCGTATTCAAAGCCGAGGCAGCCCGCTTCGGAAAGCGATGAGTTGTAGATTTCGCAGAAGGGTTGTGCGTTCGAGGCATCCGCAAGCGCTGCCAGCGGCACATACTCGCTTTCGTTCTCTGTGTCGATCAGCACGGCGTGGCGCTGGTTGAACGTACCGCGCTGCGAGTCCTGCCCGGTGAGCCGCACCGGCGTGCCCTCGAGCAGGAGCGCGCCGAATGCCAGCGTTTCGGCAAAGCCGTAGTCCACGGCCCGCTTTCCGTGGCCCATTTCCGCGCGCTGCTCGTGCAGCTTGGCGATTTTCGGATGCACGTGGAAGCCGTCTGGAACGCGCACCAGATTGTCCGTGATTTCCCCGAGGCGCTCGCGCGTGAGCCCCGTGTCCGTTTCGTAGGAGGGGTTGTACCGCCCGGGATGATACGGCGACCAGTAGGCCGGAAGTTCCCGCAACTTCGGAATCTTGCGCACGCGGCCGGCGGCGCGCTGCTCCGCTTCGTACTCCGCGCGCACGGCTTCCGCGACCGGCGCGGGATCCGTGCCGATGCGCTCCGCATAAATCTTCCAGAGCTGCGGATGATTCTTGATGCGCTCGTACAAGCGCGGCTGCGTGATCGTCGGGTCGTCCACTTCGCTGTGGCCATGGCGGCGGTACCCGATGAGGTCCACCACCACGTCGCTGCCGAATTTCGCGCGGCAGTCCATAGCCAGCCGGCCCACGCGCACCACCGCCTCCGGATCCTCGGCGTTGACGTGAAAAATCGGCACGGACTGGCGCTTGGCAATGTCCGACGCAAAACGCGAGGAATGCTCCTGCTCGGGCCGCGTGGTGAAGCCGATCAAATTGTTGACTACAATATGGACCGTGCCGCCGACGGTGTAGGCAGCGAGATCGGCGAGATTCAGCGTCTCCGCCCAAATGCCTTGCCCGGCAAACGCCGCGTCGCCGTGCATGACGATGGGAAGAACCTTGTTGTACGCGGCGGGCGCGAACGCAGTGTTGCGCCCTGCAGGCGCGTGACGAGTGAGCTTAGCGCGGGCGCGGCCCATGGCCACCGGGTCCACAGCTTCCAGATGGCTGGGGTTGGAAACCAGATGGATGTTGATGGCGTGTCCGCTCGACGTGACGTACTGGCCGGTCGCGCCGACGTGATACTTCACATCACCCGCACCCAGAACGCTGCGCGGGTCCACGTCCTCAAAGCCCGCGACGACTTCGTGGGGCGTCTTGCAGGCCGTGTGCACCATCACGTTCAGCCGCCCGCGATGGCTCATGGCCATGACGGACTCGACGGCGCCGTGCTCGCCGGCGGTTTCCAGAATGGCGTCGAGGAGTGGAATGAGCGACGTCACGCCCTCGATGGAAAATCGCTTCGTGCCGAGATAACGCACCTGAAGGATCTGTTCGAACAAGTCGGCGCGGATGAGCCGCTCGAGAATTTTCCGCTGCGTCAGCGCCGCCACGCCCGCGGGCGATTCGGTCTCGATGCGCTCCGCAATCCAGCGGCGCCGCTCCGGCTCCGCCAGGTGCATGAATTCCGCGCCAAATGTGCCGCAGTAGTAGCGGCGCGCCGCATTAGCGGCCTCGCCCGTTAACTCCGCCAAGTCCGGATGTGCCTGCGGCGCGAAAAACCCGAGCGGGTCCAGGTTTGCTTCGGAATAGCCCCACCGGCGGAAGGCATCGAAAACGCGTTCGCGCGCTTCGCTCGCCGGGTCTGCAATCTCTACGGTGGTTCGCCGTGCCATGACCGTTCTATTTTGCCATACGGCGCGTGGCCTTGCTGGAGGGCAGCCAAAACCGTTGTTTCTCTGAGGGTCTTTCGGGTGCCTAGCCGGTGCTACAAGCCGCGAACGCGGGATTCGAGGTCGGCAGCGATGGCTTCGGGCAGCGTGCCGGGCGGAAACGTAACCGGCGCGCCGATGCGCACGGTGACTTCGCCGAGATGGGCCAGGCGGCGGCGCTTGCGCTTCATCTGCCAGACGCCGTCGAGGCGCATCGGAACGATGGGGATGCGGAGATTTTCGGCGAGGAGGCCGATGCCGGATTGAAACGGCGCCATTTCGCCGGTTTCGGTGTCGTTGACGACACCTTCGGGAAAAACGAGCACGCTGTAGCCGCGGTCCACGGATTCCCCGGCGAAACGGAAGCTTTCGCGGAATCCGGAAAATTGCGGCAGCGGGAAAATGTTGAAGAGCGCGGTGACGAGCCAGTAGCCGAGCCAATAGCCACAGCGGCGAAGAAAAAACCATTCGCGCGGCGGATAACGCATCTCGCGCAGCGTCTCGCCGCCCATCGCCGTCGTCAGGCGATGACGAAAGCGCGGCGGCAGCGCGGCCAGGACCAAGCCAATATCGGCGCGGCGCGTGATGTGATTGGAGACGATCAGAACGGGACCTCGCAAGCCGCGGAAATTTTCGCGGCCCACGATGCGCGGATGACCCAGAATCTGCGTGGCGGGCCAGACCAGGGCGTAATAGACCGCGAGGCGCAGCCAACGCACGGGCGCAAATTGTGCCCAGCGCGGATAGGAGTATTTGGTGCGGCGCGCGGC
>JBGPGF010000013.1:0-27750 GCA_041483755.1 Terriglobia bacterium
GGAAGCGGTCGAGTTGCGATTCGGGAAGGGGATAGGTGCCGTGATGCTCGATGGGATTCTGCGTCGCAAGGACCATGAAGGGCTGCGGCAGCGGGTAGGTGCGGCCGTCGGCCGTCACCTGCGCTTCGTTCATGGCCTCCAGCAGCGCGGATTGCGTGCGCGGCGTGGTGCGGTTAATTTCGTCGGCCAGAATCACGTTGGCGAAGATGGGGCCGGGGCGAAACTCAAATTCGCGCCGCTCCGGGTTGTACACGCTCACGCCGAGAACGTCGCTCGGGAGCAAGTCCGAAGTGAACTGCACGCGCTGAAACGTGCAATGAAACGAGCGCGCCAGCGCCTGCGCCAGCGTCGTCTTGCCCACGCCGGGCACGTCTTCGATGAGCAAGTGGCCGCGCGCCAGCAGCGCGATCAGCGCGAGCTGGATCGCCTCTTCCTTGCCGTAGATCGCTTTGGCGATGCTGCGCTGCAACTGCGCGACGATTTGGGAAGTGGCCACGGGCATTGGTTGAAAACCGGCGTCCTTCGTGCTACAAAAGTTAAGATTGCGGGCGACTAGCTCAGTTGGTTAGAGCGCTCCCCTCACACGGGAGAGGTCAAAGGTTCAAGTCCTTTGTCGCCCACCATTTTTTGCGCCCAAGGTCATTCTAACGAAATCTCGCCATGTCAACGATTCTCCGTGCAGCCGAGTTTCTATGCCTAACCCTGTGGCTTGGGGGTGACGTTTTCCTCAGCTTGGTCGTCGCCCCGGGAGCGTTCGCCGTGCTGGGCACGCGCGACTTGGCGGGCACGATGGTCGGCTATGCGCTGACGCGCCTGCATCTCCTCGGGATTATTTGCGGCGTCGTGTTTTTGCTGCTGCGGCTGCTGCGTACTCGGACGTTCGCGAGCTTCGCAGCACCGGCGGCGCTGGCCGTCGTGTTGATGATCGTGCTGACGGCGGCGTCGCAGCACGGCGTGAGCGCGCGCCTGGCGCGGCTACGCATGGAAATGGGCTCGGTCGAGAAGACGCCGGTGGAAAGCCCGCTCCGCGTGGAGTTTGACCGCCTGCATCGCCTCTCGGTGCGGCTCGAGGGCGGCGTCTTGCTCGCCGGACTCGCTGCGCTCTACTTCCTCGTCAAGGAACTGCCTGCGGGCCATTAAGTGGCGTTGCGATGTGTCATGCGCGGCGCGTGCGACGACGCGGGGCGCGTTTCGTGCGGCGTTTCTTCTTCGGCGCAGGAGGACCGATCTTGCGAGCCGCGCTGCCAGCCTGCTGGCACGCGCGCCACATGTACCAGCTCGCGACGGTGCGATACGGTCGCCAGCGTTCGCCGAACGCCAGCAGCTCCTTCGGCTTGGGCATGTTTTTCTTACCGTAGGTGATGGCCCAGCCTTTCTTCACTCCCAGGTCGTGAATGGGCAGCACGTCAGGCCTGCCGAGCTTGAAGATCAAGAACATCTCCACCGTCCACGCGCCAATTCCGCGCACTGAGACCAGCCGCTCGACCAACTCTTCGTCGGAAAGCCTTTCCGCCTCCGCCAGCGACGGCACCACGCCAGCCAGCGTTTTGCGGGCGAGGTCCTTCATCGCCACGATTTTCGCGCCGGAAAGTCCTGCCTTGCGCAAAGTGGGCTTGCGCATCCGCAGCATTTCCTCCGGCGTCGGCACTCCGCCGTTGACGCTGAGCGCCTTCACGCGGCCAAAAATCGTCGCCGCGGCTTTGCCCGAAATGGATTGATACGCGATGGCTTCCAGTAGCGCGCCGTAGGGACTCTCAATGCCATCCCGTTCGGTGCGAAACTCCGCGGTGCCGCGAATCAACTCCGCGAGCTTGGCGTCCTTTGCGCACAGCGTCTCCATCGCCAGCTTCAAATCGAACGGCGGCAGCCGGTACTCCGTCATTTGGTCGTCGCTCCTCTCAAACGCAACTTGCAGCATGTCAATTCCCAGGCACCCCTTCGGCACGGCTGGCGAACCGCCTATGTTACGATACGGCGCTCATGCAAACAGGAATTATTGGACTACCGAGCGTTGGCAAGACGACTCTCTTCCGCATACTCACGAAGGTGCGCGTGGACGCGAAATCAGCGGCCGCTGCCACGCACGTTGGCGTGGCCAAGGTGCCGGAGCCTCGGCTCCAGCAGTTGGCCACACTCTATAACCCGAAGAAAATCACTTACGCCACGGTCCAGTACGTGGACGTCGGCGGCTTGCAAAAAGACAAAGCCCGCGACGCCACCGTCCTCGCTCCCTTGCGCGAAGTGGACGCCATCGCCCACGTCTTGCGCGTTTTCGACGATCCCTCCGTGCCCCACGCCGCGGGAAGCATTGATCCCCTCCGCGATGCCACAAATCTCGAGCTCGAACTGATCTTCGCGGACCACGACCAGATTGTGCGGCGGCTCGAGCGCGTCGAGAAAGATCTGAAGAAAAAGAAAGAACCCCTGCTGGAAAATGAAAAGGCCATTCTCGATCGCTGCAAGACGCACCTCGAGCAGGAAAAACCGTTGCGCGAGATGGAGTTGACGCCGGAAGAGCGCAAATCCATCAGCGGTTTCTTGTTTTTGTCGCAGCGGCCCATGCTCTACGTCCTGAATCTTGGTGATGACGAAGCCGCCGAAATGGCCACGGCCGTCGAGCGCCACAAACTCGGCGCCTTGCACGGCCGGCCGAACACGGCCGTTGTGCCCGTTTGCGGACGCCTGGAAGCCGAGCTCGCGGAAATGGACGACAAGGAAGCTGCCGAATTGCTGGCGTCCTACGGATTGAAAGAGCCTGGCCTCAACCGGCTGATTCGCGCAACGTACGATCTGCTCGGGTTAATCCCTTACTTCACCGCCGGTGAGCCGGAAGTCCGCGCCTGGACGATCCGCAAGGGCACCTCGGCGGCAAAGGCTGCGGGAGAGATTCACAGCGACATTGAGAAGGGCTTTATCCGCGCCGAAGTCGTTCGCTGGAACGATCTGCTCGCGGCCGGAAGCGTCGCCGCCGCGCGCGAGAAGGCCCAGGTACGCCTCGAAGGCCGCGAATACATCGTCCAGGAAGGCGACGTAATTTTGTTCCGCCACAGCGGTTGACACGCGAATGATCCTCACCGATTCAGAGCGCATCGCCACCGCAGCCGTCCTCGGCCTCGTCGCCGCGGGCGGCAATCTGCTCGGGGGCTACTTCGTCGTCCGCCGCGATTGGCCGCGGCGCTTCCTCGAGTATTTTCTAGCCTTCGGCGCTGGCTACATGCTGGCCGTTGCGTTTCTCGACGTTTTGCCCGAAGCCGTGCGCATCGGCGGTCAGAGCGCGTATCTCTGGGTCCTCGGCGGATATTTCCTGGTGCACCTGTTCGAGCACGCCCTCGCGCCGCACTTCCATTTCGGCGAAGAGACCCATCCCGAGGCCATGCAGCACGAACACGCCAGCTCCAGCGCACTTTTCGGTCTGCTGATCCACACGTTTTTCGACGGCGTGGCCATTGCCGCGGGTTTCCTGGTGTCCACCTGGCTCGGAACGGTACTTTTCTTGGCCGTCTTCCTGCACAAGCTTCCGGAAGGTTTCACTGTCGCGTCGGTGGTCCTGGCCAGCGGGCAGGGACGCCGCCGCGCGTTGCTGGCTTCCGCCGCTCTCGGCGGAGCCACGCTCGCCGGCGTCCTCCTGACCAGCCTCCTCGAAGGCCATCTGCAATACGCCCTGCCGCTTTCCTGCGGCGTGACCATTTACGTGGCCGCCACCGACCTGCTCCCCGAAGTCAATCGCGAGCCCGGCTGGCGCACCGCCCTGCTCGTCTTCGCGGGGGTCGCCTCGTTATTGTTGTTGCAGAAGGCGTTCCATGTCTAACTATTCGCCTGTTGTTCGCCTCTGGCACACCTCCGACGGGTACAACTTCTTGCCTGCCGCCGGGTTCGATACAATGTGCAGGTCATGATGGCCAGGTCGGACGTCCAACTTATGCTGGACGTGAAGGCGGGCGACGAAGACTCGTTCGCGCTTCTCCTCCAGCGCTATCGGTCCCCCCTGGTCAATTTCCTGCACCGCATGGTTCGCGACCGGGCACAGGCCGAAGACCTGGCGCAGGAAGTTTTTCTCCGCGTGTACCGCGCACGAAAGGATTACGTTCCCAGCGCGAAGTTCACGACCTGGATGTTCCGGATTGCCACCAACTTGGCGCTGAATTCGATCCGCGACACGCGCCACCAGAAGATGGAGGTTTCCATCGATCAGCCGGTGGTGGCCGATGCGGAAAACGGCGACGAGAAGCCCATGGACGTGGCCGACAAACGACCCGACATCGAGCAGCACCTGGTGGAGGAAGTGCGGCGCAAGATGATTCGAGAAGCCATCGAGAAGCTCCCGGAAAAGCAGCGCGCCGCTGTGCTCCTGCACAAGTATCAGGAGCTGGAGTACAACGAGATTGCGAGGATTTTGGAGTGTTCGGAGAGCGCGCTGAAGTCGTTGCTCTTTCGGGCGTACGAAACGCTGCGAGTGGAACTAGCCCCGCTTGTGGCGCAGCAGGCGAAGTCATAAGGCAGAGAAGGGCAGCCGCTTCGCGGTTGCAGATGAGGAAGTCGTCATGAGTTGCACAAAGATGAACGAACGGATTCTTCCGTATCTGGATGGCCGCCTGAAGAACGGCGAGCGCCGAAGAGTGGAAGAGCATCTGGCGGTGTGCGTGGCGTGCCGCTTGCACGTCCAGGAATTTCGCGCCGTGACGAGCTTGCTCGGCGAGCTGCCGGAGATCGAGCCGTCGCTAACGTTTGATGCGCGCGTGCGCGCTCGAGTGGCTGCGGAGCCGGTGAAGCGCGGATGGCTGGCGTGGCTTACGCCTTCGCCGCGCGCGGCTTTCGCGGCTTCCATGCTCTTGGTTGCCACGGTGTGGATTGCATCGCGGCCACCTGATATCCCCATGGTCGATGAAGGGCTGAATTCGCCGGACGCCGAAATTCAGATGATGAAGGATCTCCCTGTGCTCGAGGATTACGACGTTATCTCGAACTTCGAGCCGCTGAGCGAACTCCCGCAGACGGTCGAAACGGAAACGCCGAATCAGCAGATGTAACTACAATGAAGCATGGTCTCCAATTCGTGCGCTGGCTGGCCGCGACCCTGATCGCGGGCGGTCTCGCAATGTCCGTGGCGGCGCAGAGGCCGCTCCGCGAGCGCGTGCAGGAGCGGCAACAGCAACGCCAGGAACGCCGCGCGGAGAATCGGGCGCAGCGCCAGCAAGCCAAACCACAACCGCCGCCGTCCGCGGACCGCCGGGATCGTCCCGGGACGCAGGCGCGCCCGCCGGCTCCTTCACCCAACCGGCCGCCTCGCGATGCTCAGCCGATACCCGACCACCCACCGGGCTGGTCGCCGCGCAACTCGCTTAACCGCCCGCCCGTGGAAGGACGCCGCCCGCTGACTCCGCCTCCCGCGTGGGAAGGGCGCCTTCACAACATGCCGCCGCAGGAGCGTGAGCGCGTTCTCCAGAACAATGAACGCTTCCGGAGCTTGCCGCGAGAGCAGCAGGATCAAATTCGGCGCCGCCTGGGGATGTGGGACCGGCAAGCGCCCGAGCAGCGAGAGCGCTTGCGCGAAAATGAGCGCGTCTGGCGGCAGATGACGCCGGAGCAGCGCGAACACGTTCGCAATGATATTTTGCCGAAATGGCAGCAGATGCCGGCAAACCGTCGTCAGGCGATTCAGCAGCGGCTGCGCGTTTTGCAGAATATGCCGGAGTCCGCGCGCAATCAGCGGCTCAACGACCCGAACTTCATGAAGGATCTGAACGCCGAGGACCGAGCCACCCTGCGCGACCTGAGCCACCTTCATGTCGGAGGCCCTCCGGATCCATCCGCCGCTTCGCAACCCTGACCTCCGCTCTGTTGATCGCTGTCCTTCCCATCGGTTGGCGCTATGTGGTCGGATCACGCGCCGATGAATTGACAAGCCGCGGCGTTCGGCCTCATCGTGACAGAGAGAGTAGTGCCGCATCGAATCAAGAAGGAGGATTGCGCCGCACGTGTCCGCCCGCTTCCGCGCACTGCAACACCGCAATTTTCAGCTTTTCATCGCGGGGCAGCTCGTTTCGCTGATCGGCACGTGGATGCAGTCCACCGCGCAGCTTTGGCTGGTTTATAAGCTGACGGGCTCCGCGGTGCTGCTCGGCGTTTTCGGTTTTGCAAACCAAATCCCCATTCTTCTTCTTGCATCGGTCGGCGGTTATGTAGGCGACCGCTACAGCCGCCATCGCGGCGTCATCTGGACGCAGGCGGCGTCCATGGTCCTCGCCTTTCTGCTTGCCGCGCTCACGCTCAGCGGAACGATTCGTGTCTGGCACATCATCCTGATCGCACTGTTGGTCGGTATCGTGAATGCCTTCGATGTGCCCATCCGGCAAGCTTTCTTCGTGCAAATGGTGGGCAAAGAAGATTTGCCGAACGCAATTGCGCTGAATTCATCAATCTTCAACGGCGCGCGCGTTATCGGTCCGGCGATCGCGGGATTCGCCATCGCGTGGCTCGGTGAAGGCTGGTGTTTTTTCCTCAACGGCGTGAGTTTTCTTGCGGTGATCGCGGCGCTTCTCGCCATGCGCATCGCGCAAACCCAGCCGGTCGTGCAGGAAGGCTCGGCGCTGAGGAATCTGGCCGAAGGCTTCCGCTTTGTCATGAACGATTTCCGGATTCGTTCGGCGATTCTCTTGCTCAGTATGTTGAGCTTGCTCGGCCTGCAGTATTCGGTTTTTCTGCCGATTTTCGCGAGCGATGTTCTGGGCGGGGGAGCGCGCACGATGGGTTTTCTGATGAGTTCGGCGGGCGTGGGCGCGGTGCTGGGCGCACTGCATTTCGCGGCGCGGACGAGCTATAAGGGACTGGCGCGGTGGATTGCGGCCACTTCGGCGACGAGCGCGGTGGGCCTAATCCTGTTTTCGCACTCCCGAGTGTACTGGCTCTCCATCGTAGCGCTTTTCTTCTTGGGGTTTGCCGCGACGGTGCAGATGGCGGCGACGAACACGATCACGCAGAGGCACGTTCCCGATGAGCTGCGCAGCCGGGTCATGGCCGTGTACGCGACGATGTTCATGGGTGTGCAGCCGATTGGGTCGCTGCTGGCCGGAGGAATGGCGAAGCGCCTGACCGCGCCCGTCACTCTGGAAATTTTCGGAGCGGCCTGTTTGCTTGGCGCCACGATCTTTTTTTTCCGCGTGCTGCTGCCCATCGAACGACAGCGCATCGCCGCCGAAGCTCAGGCGGGATTGGGGCGGTAGATCCAGTCAGGCTGCTTTGCTGTCTGCATGGGCGCGGAATTCACTTCGCTGAGAATCGCGGCAACAATCGAGCGCTTCGGCGCGAGCGAGCAAACGGGATCCGTGGCTGCTGCGTCCCCGGCGAGAAGAAAAGCCTGGCAGCGGCAGCCACCAAAATCCTGGGCGCGGCGGTCGCAGGTCTTGCACGGCTCTTGCATCCAGTCTTCGCCGCGGAATTTCCGGAACGCTGCGGAGTCATCCCAGATTTGCTTTAGCGAACGCTCTTGCACGTTTTCGAATGACATTCCGGGAATGACCCGCGCGGCGTGGCAGGGAAGGGCATCGCCTGTGGGAGTTACCAGCAGCACTTTGCGTCCCCAGCCTCCCATGCACGGCTTGGGATACTTCGCGTAGTAATCGGGCACGACCCATTCGACGCGAATGCGCCCGCGCAAACGTTCCTCCGCATCCTTCAATATTTCAAGAGAACGGTCGAGCTGTTCCCGCGTCGGCAGGAGCCACTCGCGGTTGGCGAACGCCCATCCGTAATACTGCACGTGAGCGAATTCGACGCGCCCGGGCGCAAGCTCTTCGGTGAGCGTGATCATTTCTTCCAACTGGCCGAGATTCTGCCGGTGAATCACGAAATTCAACGTGAAGCCGATGCGGCGATCTTTGACCCACTTCGCGACGTGGAGTTTCTGCGCGTGGGCGTTTGCGCCGGCAAATTCTTTGGAGCTTTCTTCGCGAGGGCCCTGATAGCTGAGCTGTAAGTGATCGAGCCCGGCTCGGACGAGCTCATCGAGGCGATGTTCGTCGAGCGGCATACCGGAAGTGATCAAGCTAGCGTAGAGGCCCGCAGCGCGCGCTGAACGAATCAGGTCGGCGAGATCCGTGCGCGCTAAAGGCTCGCCGCCAGTAAAGTCCGCCTGGAGGACGCCCATTTCCGAGGCCTCGCGGAAAACGCGCGACCAGGTTTCCGTGGAAAGCTCACGGTCGCGCCGAGCCAACTCCAACGGGTTCGAACAGTAAACGCAGTGCAGCGGGCAGCGGTGCGTGATCTCAGCAACGAGAGCGAGCGGCTGCGGCACGGCGGAAGTCATGGCGTTCTTGCAGGCGATTCGGGTTCAAAATCGAGGGCGCGCTGGTCGTGGAGGAGCGCGAGATAGCCGAGGATGTCGGACTCCACTTTTTTCGGTTCGGCTTTGGAATAGATCTTCTGGAGATCGGTGATGATTTGCTGGACGGTGTGCTGGCCGTCACAGCGCTCCACAATTTCGAGGCTGGGGCCGTTCAGCCGCAGAGCGCGCTCCGGCATGAGCAGGGTGCGCGGCTCCGGCGTTTTCTCATTCAGGCGGCAGCCGGGAGCAAGCCGCGGGCGCATTGTGAGTTCCGGCGTCATGCGTGGGAATCCACAGGCTGGAAGGCGCCGGGCGGCGGCCAGCCGGGCGTGACATAAGCGAAATAGAGCGCGTCGAGCTGCGCCCAGAGGATGTCGCATTTGGCGCGAAGAGCGGCGTGCGCAGCGTCCTGCTGTTCGTGGGTGCGCGCGCGCTGGACGACCCAGGCGAGGGCGAACTCCGCGTCTTCAGGGGCTTGCGTGAGGCGGCTCTGAAAATAATCGAGGCCGCCCGCCAGCCAGGGGTAGTGCTTGCGCAGAGCGTCCATGCGCAGCGCGATGAGCTTGCCGGAAAAAAGCTCGGTGAGGGAAGAGGCGACGGCCTCCAGGAATGAGCGCGAGCGTACCAAACAGACGTAAGCCTCGACGGCATAACACGTGGCGGGAAGAATTCCTTCGCCCGCCAGAGCCTGTTCGCGCGAGAGGCCTGTGGCTTCCACTAGGCGCAGCCATTTTTCGATTCCACCGGGCTTCGTTCCGTCGCCGTCGTGATCGAGGATGCGCTTGCGCCAGGCGCGGCGAAAGGCGGGATCCTCGCTGCGGGCAAGAATGGCCGCGTCCTTGATGGGGATTCGGCTCTGATAGTAGTAGCGATTGAGCGCCCAAGCCTGAAGCTGGCCGCGGGTGAGTTTACCCTCGTGCATCAAGAGATGAAAGGGATGTTTGTGGTGGTAACGCTCCGCGCCGATGGCATGAAAGCCGGCGATGAACTCAGCCTCGGACAGCGGCGCGATGGAACGAAGATCGCTCACATGCTTATCTCCATTCCATCGTAGGCGATTTCCCAGCCGGCATCCAGCACGGCGCGGTGCTCCGCGCTTTCTTCATCCAGAATCGGATTCGTGTTGTTGATGTGAATCAGGACGCGCCTGCATTTGCCGGCGTCAGCCAAATGTTCGAGAAGTCCGGCATCACCGGAAAAGGGAAGATGACCCATCTGCCGCGCGGTCGGCCCCGAACCGCGAAGCCGAATCAGTTCGTCATCGCTCCAAAAGGTTCCATCGAGGAAGGCCATTGCGCTTCCGCGCACCTGCAATCTCCACTCCTGCTCGCCGGGAGCAAACGTTGGGGCGTGGAAAAGTCTCTTCTGATTCTCTTCGATGGCAAGTCCAATGACCGCCTCTCTCGGCGGCAATTCCGCGCGGAGGCTGACGCTCACATAATCGGGGTATGCTCCCGCGGATCCGCAGGCCATCACACGCAAGTTGGGGCCCGGGATGCGCGAGGCAGAGGGCTCGATGCTGACGCGCTCGCCCAGCGGAAGGTCAATCCACTCGACAGGGGGCATGGCCCGGTCGAGAACCCGAAAAATGCTGTTCTCCTCGCGCAGGATTCGCCGCACTCCGGAAGTGCAGTAGATCCGAAAGGGCTGGAACTCGCGCAAATGCAGCAGTCCGAGGACGGAATCGACGTCCGCGCTTGTGAGGATGACGCTAGCGATAGGGGTACTGCGGGTTCCGCGCTGAGGCCAGAGCTCGCGCGTTGCCGAAAGCTGGGTTCTGAGATCCGGGGAAGCATTAAGCAGATGCCAAACGCCAGCGTCAGAGGAGATCGCAGCTTGGGTTTGCGTGCGCGCACGGCCGGGGAAGCTGCCGTCCCTGAGGCGGCGGCAATTGGGGCAGGCGCAATTCCATTGGGGAAAGCCACCCCCGGCTGCGGAGCCGAGGATTTTCACGCGCATTTAGAGACTACAGTTCGGCGTTGGCGTACGAGCTAACTTCGCAATTCAGATCAATCTCTTCGTGCTGCGGTGTGACCCATTCCATTGGCTTTGGCTCCTGTGCGTGAATTCCGTCCAATTTGCCGGGCCGGTTTCGACCAAACCATTATACCTCCTCATCCGCCATTCGGCAAAAGCGAATACGTGAGCTGTCGAACGATGAAGGGGTTGAAAAAGACGTCTGCTTCCACGCCGCCGGCCTGCGCGCCGCAATCAATGAGCAGACGATGCAAATGCAGGCTGAAACCGTACCCCTATCACTCGGTGTCTTTGGCACTCGCGAACACAATCCCTAGCGGCATTTTCGCTCCGCGTTCGCGCGGTGTTCCATATGCGGATGGTTTGAGGAAATTCTTGGAAATCGCGCGAATTTCGCTTGACAAGAATCGAAAGCAGCTTATAGTGGCGAAAAGTGGGACAGAGTGGCTAACGGTAGAAAGAAGTAGGGCAAATTAGAAAGTTGTGGTGAACCGGGGCGATTTCGAAATGCGTGATCGCAGAGCGGTCAATATTTTGAGTGACCGCGAAGCGGTCAGCAGTCACTCCTACGGTGCCATTCATGAAGCTGCGGGGAAATTGTCCGGCGACGGTGGACGAGAAGGGGCGATTGAAGATACCCGCCGTGTTTCTGGACGCGTTGAAGGGGTACGGGAAGCAGTTCTACATCACCAGCCCTACGGGCGAATCGGCGCGCATTTATCCGATGAAGGTGTGGTCAAGGATTGAGGACAAGCTGGCCAAGGTGTCCTCACAGAACCGGGCGAAGAGGAAGTTCTTGATGCGCACGAGTTATTTCGGCCAAGCGGCGGAATTGGACGGCCAGGGGCGCGTGCTGGTGCCTGCGGTGTTGCGAGAGGCCGCGCAGATGAAGGGCGAGGTGGACGTCTTCGGGAATCTCGACTATCTAGAGGTTATGAACCACGCGCGCGTACTCGACGATTTGAAGAATTCGCCGTTCACCAACGACGACGATAAGGCTCTGGAAGACTTGGGGATATAAGAAGAAGTGGCGAGTGGCGAGTGACGAACGGGAATGCGCCGCACACGCCGGTGTTGCTGAGCGAGGTACTGGAATGGCTGCGAATCGAGCCCGAAGGGACGTACATCGACGCCACGCTGGGAGCCGGCGGGCATTCCGAGGCGATCGCAAAGCGGCTGACCTCTGGCAGGTTAATCAGCCTGGACCGGGACGCGCAGGCCATCGAGCTGGCGCGGGAGCGGCTGAAGACCTTTGGGGCGATGGTGACGCTGGTGCAGACGCCGTTCTCAAGGATTGCGGAGGTCGCGCGCGAGTTGGAGATTCCGATGGCGGCCGGGGTCTTGGCCGATCTGGGAGTATCCAGCATGCAGCTTGATCGCGCCGAGCGCGGGTTTTCGTTTCGCGAAGCGGGGCCGCTGGACATGCGGATGGATGACCGCGACGCGGTGACGGCAGGAGAGATTGTGAATCGCTGGCCGGAGAAAGAATTGGCGGATTTGCTCTACCGCGAGGCGGAAGAGCGCGATTCCAGAAGAATCGCCAGGTCCATTGTGCGGGCGCGTCCCATCCGGGACACCGCGCACCTGGCAACGGTTGTGGCAGGGGCCCGGACGTTTTGGGGAAGGCAGAGACTGCATCCCGCGACAAAAACGTTTCTGGCGCTGCGGATAGCGGTGAATCGAGAGATGGAGGAACTCGGGCAGTTTCTTTCCCGAGCCCCCGCCACATTAACTTCGGGAGGCCGGTGGGTGGTGTTGAGCTACCACTCACTGGAAGACCGCCTTGTAAAACAGGCATTTCGGGATGGGGTGCGCCAGGGAACGCTTCGGAACTTGACGAAACACGTGATCACGCCCGGGGAGGACGAAATTCACTCGAATCCGCGGGCGCGCAGCGCGAAACTTCGCTGCGCCGAGAAGGTTTGAACATGAAACGAACGGGAAAGTGCGCGCGCATGGCCGAGTTTCACACGGTAAAGAGAATTGATAATTCGCGGATCCTCCGGCACGTGGAGCCGGCCCGCGCGCGGGACTTCGCACGCACGGTGCTGCTCTGTGGTGCGGTGCTGGGCTTTTTTCTTTTGTCCGGCTACCAGAGATTTCGCTCGATCGAGCTGAGTTTCCAGCTTGAAGATATGAAGGGCAAGCAGGCACAGGCGGCGGCGCTGAATAGCGAACTGCGCCTGGAAGTCGCCGGGCTGCGGAACCCCCTGCGCATCGATCTGATCGCGCGCAAGCAACTGGGGCTGACCGAACCGCTGCCCGCGCAGATGGAATTGGGGAACGCGCCGAGCGGCGCGGAGGTTGCCGCCGTGCGGCTGGCCCGCCTCGGCGGGCAGACGCGACCGGTGGGCGGCCAGTAAGCAAGCGGGCGATGGCGGCGCGCCGCGGGGCACAAGTACTCCATCCAGCCAAGCAGACCCAGCCGGAAAGCGTGCCGGCCTGACTTCGCCATGCAAGCGCCGCGTCCCCACATCCGCATAGTAATCGTCACGGCCATGGCCCTGTTGTCGCTGGGCGCGGTGGCGGGGCGGCTCGCCTGGCTGCAACTCTTTCACTACGGCGATTACCTGGGCCGCGCGCAACGGCAACAGCAGCGCATGGTGGAAGTGACGCCGCAGCGCGGCGCGATTTACGACCGCAACCTGCATCCACTGGCGATGAGCATCCCGGTGGATTCGTGCTACGCCATTCCGGGTGAGATTGCGGACGAGGCGCTGGCGGCGCGGCTGCTTTCGAGTATCCTGGGCATTCCGCGGGATGTGCTGGAGGCGCGGCTGGAATCCGCACGTCCGTTTGTGTGGATCGCGCGAAAGCTCCCGCCGGAAAAATCCCAGGCCATTGCCGCGCTCAACCTGAAGGGCATCTACTTCCAGAAGGAAAACCAGCGCTTTTATCCGAAACGCGAGATGGCCGCGCACCTTCTGGGATACGTGGATGTGGACGAGAAGGGGCTGGGCGGAATCGAGTACGAACTGGACCAGCAGATTCGCGGCAAGCCCGAGAAAATCCTGGTCATGGCGGATGCGCGGCGGCGCTCGTTTGACGCCAGCAAGTCCTCCAGCGATCCCGGAGCGAGCGTCATCCTGACGCTCGATGAGAGGATACAGTACATCGCGGAACGCGAACTGGCGGCGGCCATCGCCAAGACGCACGCCATCGCCGGCACGGTCATCGTTCAAGATCCCAACAATGGGAAACTCCTCGCGGTCGCGAACTGGCCGCGCTTCAACCCAAATTCCGCTGGGGAAAGTCCGTCCGAAGCGCTCATGAACCGCGCGGTGAGCGCGCTGTACGAGCCCGGCTCGACGTTTAAGCTGATCACGCTGGCGGCGGCGTTTGAAGAGCGCATCACGCAGCCCGACGAGGTCTTCGACTGCCAGAACGGCGCCGTGCTGGTCGCCGGACACCGCATCCGCGACCACAAACCGTTTGGACTGCTCAGCGTGGCGGACATCCTGGCGCAATCGAGCGACGTAGGTGCGATCAAGATCGCGCTGCGCCTGGGAGCGCCCAAATTCCACGAATATATTCGCGCCTTTGGTTTCGGCGCGCCCACCGGAGTGGACCTTCCGGGCGAGAGCAAGGGCATCGTGCGGCGGCTCGAGAATTGGACGCCCATTTCGATCGGTTCGATCTCGATGGGGCAGGAAGTCGGCGTAACGCCGATCCAACTTGTGACCGCAGTCTCCGCAATCGCCAACGGCGGGCTGCTCTACCGGCCGCGCATGGTGGAGGAACTTCGCCGCGGCGAACGGGTCTTGCCAATGCCGGTGAATCTCACGCCCACCGAGCCGAAGCGCGTCATCCGCCCACAAACGGCGGCGACGCTCCGCCGGTTGATGGAAGGCGTCATCATCCACGGCACCGGAACGCTGGCGCGCCTGGATGGATGGACCGCGGGCGGCAAGACCGGTTCGGCGCAGAAGATTGATCCTGCCACTGGCCGGTATTCACCGACGCAGCTCATTGCATCCTTCTCGGGATTCGCGCCGCTGAACAATCCGGCCGTGACGATCTTGGTATCCCTGGACTCGCCGGTGGGCCAGCATGAAGGCGGGCAGGTCGCGGCTCCCGTCTTCAAACGCGTTGCCGAGCAGGCGCTGGCATACCTGGACGTGCCGCGCGACGTGCCGCTAAGCCCGCGCCTGATGCAAGCGGCTTTCCGGCCGGCCAGCGGAGAGCAAGCGGACCAGAGTGCTCTGGAGGACTCCGCGCCTATGGATTTTTCCGCGCAAACCGATGCGCCTATGGGAGAAGGAAACCACGACCCGGCTGCAATACCGAAGGTCGCCGTGCCGTTTGTAACTGTGGCTGAGGATGAAGGCGGAGACATCGCCGTGCCCGATCTGCGCGGAAAAACGATGCGCGAAGTAACACAAGAGTGTTTGCGGCTGGGGCTGGAGCCCGTGCTGGTTGGCAGCGGTCTTGCAGTGGATCAGTCTCCATCGCCCGCTGCGCGCGTCCGCCGAGGCGGCAAGGCGGTTGTACACTTTGGGGCAGCGGCTCCTCAAACGGGGAAGGCCCAGCTACCATCGGGAAGGAAAGGATGATCGCGTTGAACGGGCCAGGAGTTCGTGACGAGAAAAGTATGGCGAAGGGTGTGAGCGAATCCGAAGCGGGGGTTGTAAAGACGGGGGGCAAGAAGTTATCTGAGTTGCTGCAAGGTGCGGAGGTGCCTTCCGCACCAGCGCCCGGCGCCGCGGGCGTGGAGATTCGCCAGGTGGCCTGCCATTCCGGAAAGGTTCAGCCGGGCGCGCTGTTTTTTGCTTTGCCAGGCGCCAAGGCCGACGGCAACAAGTACATTGCCGAGGCGATTACCCGAGGTGCCGTGGCCATCGCCAGCGAACAGCCGCGTGCGAAGGAAGTTCCAATAGGAGTGGGCTGGATTCAGGTGCGCGAACCGCGCAAGGCGCTGGCGTTGGCAGCCGCGAATTTCTACGGGCACGCGGGTGAAGCGCTGGCGCTCACGGCGGTCACCGGAACAAACGGCAAGACCACGACGACATACCTGGTGGATGCCATCCTAAAAGCCTCCGGCGCGAAGACGGGCCTCTTCGGGACGATTGCGTACCACACGCCGCGGGGCGATTATCCCGCGCCGAACACAACGCCGGAATCGGTGGACTTGCAGGGCTTCTTCGCGGAGATTCGCGATGCGGGCGGGCGCTACGCCGTGCTCGAAGCCAGTTCGCACGCGCTCACGATGGATCGCTTATGGGGTTGCCGGTTCGGCGCCGCGGTCTTCACCAACCTGACGCGCGAGCATATGGACTATCACAAGACGTTCGAGGATTACTTTGCGGCGAAGAAGCGGCTCTTTGAAGGCACGGGAGCGGGTGCGCCCGCATGCGGCATTCTGAATGCCGATGATGCCTACGGCAAACGACTGGCCGGCTTGGCGCAGAGGACGCTCACTTACGGATTGCAAGAGCCGGCCGACATCGCGGCGAAAAGATTCAGCCTGACATTCTCCGGGCTGTCCTTCGTGGCGCAGACGCCTGCGGGGAAGGTCAACATCACTTCTCCGCTGGTGGGCCGCATCAACGTATACAACATTCTGGCGGCCATCGGCGCGGCGATTGCGCTCGGCATCAAGACCGATGCGATCGAAGCGGGTGTTGGCAAACTGGAGAGCGTGCCGGGGCGTTTTCAGCGCGTGGACCTGGGCCAGCCGTTCCTGGTCATCGTGGATTACGCGCACACTGACGATGCGCTGGAAAATTTGATCCGCACGGCGCGCGAATTGAATCCCAAGGGCCGCGTCATCACGCTGTTCGGCTGCGGCGGCGAGAAGGACCGCACCAAGCGTCCGGTGATGGGCGAAGTGGCGGGGCGGTCGAGCGACCTGACGATTTTGTCCAACGACAATCCGCGCAGCGAAGACCCGCTGAAGATCATCAGCGACATCGTGGTCGGTTTGCAAAAGACCAACGGAAAGTACGTGATCGAGCCGGATCGCGAGAAGGCCATCGGGCTGGCCTGCGACGAAGCGAAAGCGGGAGACATTGTTCTGCTGGCCGGCAAGGGCCACGAGAACTACCAGCAATTGGGGAATCAGCGGCTTGAATACGACGAGCGGGAGGCAGCGCGGCGCGCCCTGATGGCGCGGGGATTTGGCACGTAACGCGCAGTAGTTAGACAGCGCAGGACCGCGCGGGACCGGGCGGACTTGGGGCGAGCGACAGACTCTCAGAAGGAGGAATCCTCAAAACCGGTGAAACCTGGCAAAGACGCGGTAACCCTGCGGAAGGCTAACTCGTTGAGGACGTTATGCGGTGGACGCTTACACAAGTGGCTGGCGCTCTGGGTGCTCCGCCGGGAGCCGGGCTCGACTCCCTGGCCCGGCTGGCCGGCGTCTCGATTGATTCTCGCACGGTACGTGGCGGGGAACTGTTTATCGCCATCCACGGTCCGCGTCATGACGGACACGATTACGTGGCGGCGTCGCTGGCGCGCGGAGCTTTGGCCGCGGTGGTGGCGCGGGCGCAAGCCGGGCGATTCACAGAAGAGGTTCTTCGGCGCTGCTTCGTTGTCGAAGACACCTTTGCCGCGTTGCAGCAACTGGCGCGCGGCGAGCGCCAAGACTGGGGACGGCGGATTGCCGGCGTCACGGGATCCGTGGGCAAGACGACCACGAAAGAAATCCTGGCGGCTTTGCTGGGCGCGAGGTTTCGCGTCCTGAAGTCGGAAGGGAATTTTAATAACGAATACGGGCTGCCGCTGACGCTTTGCCGGCTGGACGAGTCCGACGAAGCGGCCGTGCTGGAAATGGGAATGTCGCGTCGTGGGGAGCTGGCGCGGCTGGCGGCGGTGGCGCGGCCGGATGTCGGCGTGGTGACCCGCGTGGCGCCGGCGCATTTGGAGTTCTTTAGTTCGCTGGATGAAATTGCTCTGGCGAAGCGCGAGCTGATCGAAGGATTGAACGGGCGCGATTCGGTGGCGGTATTGAACGCGGACGATCCGCGCGTGGCCGCGTTTGCGCCGCATGCGCCGGGGCGCGTGCTGACCTACGGCCTGGAAAAGCTGGCGGACTTTCGCGCCGAAGCGATCGAAGATCGCGGCGCTCTGGGTTCGGCATTTCTTCTTGTGGCGCCGGCGGGGCGCGCGCGGCTCGAATTGGCGCTGGCGGGGCGGCACGCCATCGCGAATGCGCTGGCGGCGCTGGCGGCGGCGAGTGTTTGGGGCGTGGGCGCAATGGAGGCGCAGCGAATCTTTCCGAAATTGCGTCCGGCAGCGATGCGCGGCGAACTCCTGCAGTTTGACGACGGTGCGGCGGTGATCAATGACAGTTACAACTCGAGCCCGGCGGCGCTCGCGGCGATGATCGAGCTGCTGGCCGCGACGCCGAATTTTCAGCGGCGGATTCTGGCCGCCGGCGAAATGCTGGAGCTGGGCGCCTCTTCCGCGGAGTTGCACAGGATTGCGGGCCGCGCCGCTGCAAAGACCTGCAAAGTGGACTGGATCTTTGGCGTGCAGGGTCTAGCGGAGCAGATCCTCGAAGGCGCAATTGCGGCGGGGCATCCGTCCGCGCGGACGAAGTTGTTCGCTTCGTCCGAGGAAGCGGCGAAGTTTCTGGCGGATTTCTTCGCCCCGGGCGACCTGCTGCTGGTGAAGGGTTCGCGCGGCGTCAAGATGGAGCGGATCGTCGAGGCGCTGCTGGCCCGGGAGACGCCCGCGAACGCCCGCGGGCCGGCGTCGCGGGAAAAGGAAGCGCGGCACTGACATGCTCTACTACCTCCTCTACGAATGGCTGCGGCCGCACTTCAGCGCGCTGAACGTCTTCCGCTACATCACCGTGCGCACGGCCTACGCGAGCCTCACCGCGCTGTTTCTTTCGCTGGTCTTCGGGCCGTGGGTGATTCGCCGCCTCACGGAGCTGCAGATCGGGCAGTACATTCGCGAGGAAGGCCCGGAGGCGCACCAGAAAAAGGCCGGGACGCCGACGATGGGCGGGATTCTGATTGTCTTCGCCACCGCAATTCCCACTCTGCTGTGGGCGGACCTCACCAACGGTTTCGTTCTGCTCGCGCTCTTCTCGCTCTTTGGATTTGCGGCCATCGGTTTCGGTGACGATTTTTCGAAGGTCGCCAAGCGGCACAATCGCGGGCTCACCGGACGGCAGAAGATTTTTCTTCAGGTCTTGCTCAGCACCATGGTTGGAATCGGGCTCCTGGTGATCGCCACGCACCGCGCGTACTCGACGGAGCTGGTGATGCCATTCCTGAAGAAATTCCATCCGGATCTGGTCATCCATTCGCTGCTGAAGCAGCCGCATCTCTGGCCCCTCGCGTTCCTGCCGTTTCTGGTTTTTGTCGCCGTGGTGATCACCGGTTCTTCGAACGCGGTGAACCTCACGGACGGTCTCGACGGCCTGGCCATCGGCTGCACGGTGATCGCCGCCGGCGCTCTTACGGTCGTCACCTACGTCAGCAGTAACGCCCGCTGGGCGGCGTACCTCGATATCCAGTACATCCCCCACGTGGGCGAGCTGACGGTCTTCTGCGGCGCTCTGGTCGGCGCTTCGCTTGGTTTTCTCTGGTACAACGCGCACCCGGCCGAGGTGTTTATGGGCGATGTCGGCTCGCTTTCGCTGGGAGGCACTCTGGGCGTCATCGCCGTGATCATCAAGCAGGAGATTTTGCTGTTTTTTGTGGGCGGAATTTTCGTCATCGAGGCGCTGTCGGTGATTTTGCAGGTGGGCTCCTTCCACCTGCGCGGCAAGCGAATCTTCCGTATGGCGCCGATTCATCATCATTTCGAGCTGCTGGGCTGGAGCGAGTCGAAAGTGATCGTGCGCTTCTGGATTGCGGCGCTGGTGTTTGCGCTGTTTGCGCTGACGACGCTAAAGCTTCGGTAGGAGTTGGTCAGTCGGAAGGATTGTGCCAGGAAGAATGAGCGGGGAATTCGAGCTTCGAGGAAGACGCGTGCTGGTCGTGGGCCTGGCGCGCACGGGCATCGCCACGGCGCTGTTCTGCGCGGCGCGCGGCGCGCGGGTAACCGCGAGCGAATCGCGCCCGGAGACCGAGGTAGCCGAAGCCGCGGCTAAGCTGCGTGCCGCGGGTTGCACGCTCGAATTCGGCGGCCACCGCGAAGAAACTTTTTTCGCGCAAGACTTGATTGTTCCGAGCCCGGGTGTTGCGGCGGACGCGCCGTTACTCGTGGCGGCCCGCGCACGCGGCGCCGCGGTTTGGAGCGAGATTGAACTGGCGTACCGTTTTCTGAAAGGGCGGCTCATCGCTATCACGGGTTCAAACGGGAAGACGACGACCACATCGCTTGTGGCTCATATTTTGGAAGCAGCGGGCTTCCCGGTGATTCTGGCGGGCAATATCGGAACTCCGCTGATTGCGCGCGTCGAAGAGACGAGTGAAGGGAGTATCTGCGTTGCAGAGCTGAGCAGCTTTCAGCTCGAGTTGATCGAGACGTTCCGGCCCGACATCAGCGCGTTCCTGAATCTCACGCCGGACCATCTCGACCGGCATGCGTCGCTCGAAGCCTACGCGCGCGCCAAAGCGCGCATCTTCGAAAACCAGACGGAGAGCGACGCCGCGATTCTTAATGGCGGCGACGCGGCGTCCGTCGAATACGCGCCACGGCGGCCACAAGTGTTTCTGTTCAACCGAACGAAGCACGTAGAGCAAGGGGCGTTCCTGCGAGGGAGCGAAATCGTTTTTCGCCGCGGGGGCGCGGAGCAGGTTCTCTTGCGCCGGGAAGATATCGGCCTGCCCGGCGCGCATAACATCGAAAACGTCCTGGCCGCCGCCGGGGCGGCCTATCTTGCGGGGGCGCGGCCGGAGGCGATTGCCGCGGGCGTGAAGAGTTTTGCCGGCGTCGAGCATCGCCTGGAATTCGTGGCCGAAATTTGCGGCGCCGGCTACTACAACGATTCGAAGGCCACCAACGTGGACGCGACGCTCAAGGCGCTGGACGCGTTTCCGGGGCGCTTGATTGTGATTCTGGGCGGCAAGGACAAGGGCAGCGACTACAGCATTCTGCGGCCATCGCTGCGGGAGAAGGCCGTGCTGGCGCTTCTGATCGGCGCGGCGTCGGACAAAATCGAAAAGCAAATTGCCGGAAGCGTGGCGGTGGAGCGCGCAGGCACGATGGAGCGCGCGGTGGAATTCGCCGCCGAGCGCGCGCGGCCCGGCGACGTTGTTCTCCTTGCGCCTGCCTGCGCGAGCTTCGACCAGTTTCAGAGCTACGAGCATCGCGGACGCGTCTTCAAGCAGCTTGTGCGGCAGCTGGAAGAGCGCGCCGCAAATGTATCCGCGGGGAAGGGGTAACGGTGCCGCGCCGCCTCGCAAAAGATCATGTGCTGCTGGGAGTGACGCTGGCGCTGTGTGTGATCGGCGCGCTGATGGTCTTCAGCGCATCGGCGGTCACCGCGCGGGAGGAGTACGGCCACTCGTCTTATTTTCTAATACGGCAAATGGTCTGGCTCGTTTTCGGACTCGCGGGCATGTTTGCCCTGATGCGCATGGATTACCACCGTCTGCGCGAGCCGGCCGTGGTCTTCACGGTACTCTTTGCCGTATTCGTGATGCTCATCGGCGTGTTCTTCCTGGACAAGTCGCACGCCACGCATCGCTGGATTCGCTGGGGTCCCGTGCACTTGCAGCCGTCGGAGATGGCCAAGCTCGCCGTGATTCTGTATCTCGCTTGGTTTCTCGACCTGAAACGCCGCTGTGTCGCCAGCCTGGAATTTTGCAAGGCGGACCTGAAGCAGACGTTTCTGCCGGCCGTGGCGCCCGCGCTGCTTTTCTTCGGCTTGATCGTAGTGGAACCGGACTTGGGCACCTCTGTCGAAATCGTTCTGATTGCCGCAACGGTGTTGTGGGTAGCTGGCCTTTCTTGGAAGTGGATCGGGGTGGGCGCAGCGGCAGCCTTTCCGGTGCTTTATCTCCTCATCGCGGGCGTAGCGTACCGCAATGCGCGCTTCCTCGCGTTTCTGCATCCCGATGCCGACCCGCAAGGCAGTGGTTTTCAGTTGCTGCAGTCGCTCATCGCCGTCGGCTCCGGCGGGTTTACCGGCGTCGGATGGATGGAAAGCAAGCAGAAGCTTTTTTATCTGCCCGAAGCGCACACCGATTTCATCTACGCGGTGATTTGTGAGGAGATGGGCTTCATCGGCGCGGTGATCGTGCTCGCGCTGTTTGTGGCCTTCGCGTGGCGCGGATTGCGCGCGGCGTTTGCCGCGCCGGACAATTTCGGCAGGCTGCTGGCTTTGGGAATCACGGCGATGGTTACGAGCCAGGCTCTCATCCACATCGCGGTTGTGCTTGGCATGGTGCCGACCAAAGGGATTCCGCTGCCGTTTGTGAGCTATGGCGGCTCGAGCTTGCTGGTGATGCTGCTGGCCACGGGCGTGCTCCTAAATATCAGCCAGCAGGCCACGGAATGGCCGGAATGAAAATGGGAAGCGCGGGCGGATTGGCGTCGTGAAGCTCCTGATTGCAGGCGGCGGCACCGGAGGGCATGTCTTTCCGGCAATCGCCATCGCGAAAGAGTGGATGGCGCGCGACCCGGGAAGAGAAGTCGTGCTGGTGGGAACACAACGCGGGCTGGAAGCCAATCTGGTGCCGGAAGCCGGGCTGCCGCTGGAAACGCTGCGCGTCGCGGGGCTGAAGGGCAAGGGCGGCGCGACACTGGTGAAAAATCTCGCCATGCTCGCACCCGCCATGGGGGATGCGGCGGGCGTCCTGCGCCGCCACAAGCCGGTTGCCGCCTTTGGCGTGGGCGGTTACGCGGCGGGGCCCATGCTTCTGGCGGCATGGCTGGCGCGCGTGCCCATCGTTATTTTCGAGCCCAATGCCGAGCCGGGCTTCACGAATCGCGTGCTCGCGCGCATCGCCACGCGCATCGCCACGGGCTTCGAGGCTGCGGGCCAGCCCGCATGGACGGGCAAGTCCTGGGGAGCACGCGCCGTGCAAACGGGCTGCCCCGTGCGCTCCGAGTTTTTCTCGTGCGCGCCGCGCAAGCCACGGGCCCCGTTCCGCGTCCTTATCACCGGCGGCAGCCAGGGCGCGCTGCCCATCAATCGCGCGTTTGTGGACGCGATGGACCGGCTCGCGACGCGAAAAAGCGACTTGAGCATCGTGCACCAGACCGGCGAACGCGACTACAATGCGGTGCGAGTCGCCTACGCGCGGCGTGAAATTTTGGCGGAGGTTGTGCCCTTCATCAAGAATATGGCGGAGCGCTTCGACTGGGCGGACCTAATCGTTTGCCGCGCCGGAGCCATCACCGCGGCGGAAGCCGCTGCGGCGGGACGCGCTGCTATTTTCATTCCCTTTGGGCGCGCGACCGACAGCCACCAGTTGCGTAACGCGCAGGAAATGGCCCGCGCCGGCGCCGGCCGCGTGATCCCGGAACCGGAGCTGACTGCGGAACGCCTGGCCCAGGAAATTTTCTCCCTTCTCGACCAGCCCAGGGAGCTTGAAAAACTTTCGGAAAACGCGCGGCGCCTCGCCCGGCCCCACGCCGCCCGCGACATCGTCAATCAGATCGAAGAGGTGGCGCGCCCAGTTGGGGTGAAAGCATGATGGTTTCATTTCGCAATTTTCAGCGCGTGCACCTCGTCGGAATCGGTGGGATCGGCATGAGCGGCATCGCGGAAGTATTGTTGACGCTGGGCTACTCCGTTTCCGGCTCGGACACCAAGCCGTCGCCGATCACGGAGCGGCTGGAGGGACTTGGCGCGGTCATTTGCGAGGGCCACGGTGCGGAAAACGTCGAGGGGGCGCACGTCGTGGTGACTTCGTCCGCAATCAGGGCGGACAATCCGGAAGTGGCGGAGGCGCACAAGCGCAAGATTCCCGTGATCCCGCGCGCGGAAATGCTCGCCGAGCTGATGCGCTTGAAATATGGAATTGCCGTGGCCGGCGCGCACGGCAAGACGACGACGACCTCGATGGTCGCATCGGTGCTGGCTGCGGCGCATCTCGATCCCACATTTGTCGTCGGCGGGCGCGTGAACCAGGCGGGCACGACGGCGCGGCTCGGCAAAGGCGAATACTTCGTCGTGGAAGCGGACGAAAGCGATCGCACATTTCTGCTGCTGGCCCCGGTCGTCGCCGTGGTCACAACGATTGATCGCGAGCACCTGGACCAGTATCACTCTCTCGAGGACATTCAGGATGCCTTCACGCAGTTCGTGAACCGCGTGCCGTTTCACGGCGCGGCGATTCTGTGCCTGGATGAGCCGAACGTGCAGGCCATCATTCCGGGCGTTAAGCGGCCCATCATTACCTACGGCACTTCGAGCCAGGCTGATCTCGTCATCAGCGCCGTGAAATGTGAAGGTTTGGGGAGCGAGTTTCGGCTCGCTTACAAAGGCGACGACCTGGGTCTTTTTCATTTGCCGCATCCGCCGGGCGTGCACAACGTCCGCAATGCTGCGGCGGCCGCGGCCGTGGCCCTCTATCTGAATGTGCCCGCGGAGTTGATTCGCGAGGGCCTGGCGAAGTTTGCGGGCGTGGGCAGACGTTTCGACATCAAGGGCGTCGTCAACGACATCACCGTGATCGACGACTACGGCCATCACCCCTCCGAGATTCGCGCCACACTCGAGGCCGCGCGTGGCTGCAAATACAACCGCCTGCTGGTGCTCTTTCAGCCGCATCGTTACACGCGCACGCAGCATCTCTGGGACGAATTCTGCCGCGCGTTCAACCAGGCCGACATTCTGGTCTTGACCGACATCTACGCCGCCAGCGAGGCGCCCATTCCGGGCGTCACGAGCGACGCCCTGGCCAAGGCCCTCCGCGACGCGGGCCATAAGAACGTTTTCTATTTTGGCTCGATGGACGCGGGAATCGAAAAGCTTCTGCGCGAAGCGCGGCCCGGCGACGCGATTTTGACGATTGGCGCGGGAAGCATAAGCCGCGCGAGCAACGAGCTGGCCCTGCTGCTCGGAACACGCGAGCGCGTGCCTGAAGCCGCCCATGAAGATTGACGAACCGAGGATTCTCGCGGCGCTTCCGGAGCTTGGCGCCGAGCTGCGCCATGGCGTCTCGCTCGCGAAAAACACGTCACTGGGGATCGGCGGCACGACGGACCTGCTGCGCCTTCACAAACATGCTGCGATTCCGGGCCTCGTGAACTTGCTCGATGAGCACGGCATTGCGCATCGTTTTATTGGGGGCGGCAGCAACCTGCTGGTGCGCGATGGCGAATTGCCCTGGGTTGTGCTGCAACTCACGCGGCCCGAGCCGGACGTGCGCATCGCAGGCAATTTCGCAGATGTAGATGCCGCCGCGGACCTGGGGCGCACTGTCACGTTCTGCGCGAAACACGATCTCGGCGGGATGGAGGGGCTCATCGGCGTGCCGGGCACGGTTGGCGGCGCGCTGCGCATGAACGCGGGGGCCTACGGGATGCAGATCGGAAGCTACGTCCGCGAGGTGACGCTCCACCGGGCGGCGGAACGCCGGCTGGAAGTCCTCCGCGGAGAGCAAATTTCTTTCGAGTACCGGCACACTTCTTTTGCGCCTGATGATATGATGCTCACGGTGAAACTGGAACTTCCCTCCAAGCCGTATCGCGAAATTCTTCAAGGGATTCGTATCTGCAACGAAAAGCGGCGTTCCAGCCAGCCGCTCAATCAAAAAAGCGCGGGCTGCATTTTCAAGAATCCGCCGGGGGCGTCCGCCGGGCGGATGATTGACGAGTTGGGCTTGAAGGGCCACGCCGTGGGCGATGCGCGTGTGAGCGACCGGCACGCCAATTTTTTCGTCAACGCGGGCCACGCGAAGGCCGCGGACATGCTGGCATTGATCGCGGATGTGCGCGAGCGCGTCCGCAAGTCATTTGGTTTCGATCTCGAGCACGAGGTGGTCATCTGGAACGGGTGAAAGCGATCACGCGCGGGTCCGCGGCGGCCGATGCGGAGACGTATCGGCCGGAGCTGATCGCGGACGACGAGCCGCGCTATTTGCGGCGGCAGAAGCCGGTGGAGATTCGCCGGCGAAAATTCAGCCGCCAGTCGTGGCCTTTCTATCGCCGCGTCCTGCTGATCAGCACGGTAAGCGTGGCGGGAGTTTCGGCGCTGGTTGTTGCGGGGCGCTTCCTTTTGTATTCGCCGCAAATGCTGCTGACCAAACCGGAGCAGATCGAAATTGCGGGCAATCGCTTCGTGGGCCGCGAAACGATCGTCAACAAGTTTTACTTGGACCGCGGCCGCAGCGTGATGCGGGTTCCGCTCGAAGAGCGCCGCGCGGCGCTCGAGGCCATGCCCTGGGTCGAGCAAGCCAGTGTCGAGCGCATCCTGCCGAATCGCATCCGCATCGGCGTGACCGAGCGCACGCCCATCGCGTTCCTTCGCTCCAACAATGATTTGGCCTTGATTGACGCGCACGGCGTGATCCTCGACCGCCCGGCCGAACAGGACTTCCAGTTCGCGATCGTCACCGGCGTTGGGGAAAACCTTGCGCGCGACGAACGCGAGCGGCGCATGCAAACCTACCAGGAATTTCTGAAAGACATTGACGCGATCAAATCAGGCTCTTCCGATCAAGTGAGCGAAGTGGACCTCTCGAATCCCAAGGACCTGCGCGTGGTGATGACCGGATTGGGCGGCACGGTGGGCGCGGCGCAAGCGGTGACGATCCATTTCGGCCAGGGCGACTTCACAAGCAAGTACCGCATGCTGGCGGATAATTTTACGATGTGGCAGGCCAATGCTGGCCGCGTGCAGTCCATTGATTTGCGGTACATGCGCCAGGTAGTTGTGAATCCGGAAACGAGTGCGGCGGCAGCCGCTCCGCGGAAAACGAAGCCGAGATAGAGAATTTGCTCCGGCCCGGCGCCGGAGCATGGGAGCCGAAGCAGTGGGCAAGAGAGACCGTTACCTGGTGGGATTGGACATTGGCAGCACGAAGACGTGCGCGTTGATCGCCGAACAGGACGAGGAGCAGGTGAAGTTTCTCGCGCTGGGCGCGGCCGAATCGAAGGGGCTGCGTAAGGGTCTGATCGTCAATCTGGATGCCACGGTGAGTTCGATTCGCCGTGCCGTGGAAGAAGCGGAAAGTGTCGCCGGCGTCCCGGTGGAATCGGCGGTGATCGGCGTCGCCGGCGGGCACGTTCGCGGCGTGAACAGCCGCGGCGGAATCACGCTGGGCCAGAGATCACGCGACATCGAGCGCGAAGACATTCGCCACGCCATTGACGCCGCGCGAAACATCACGCTGCCCGATGATCGCGAAATGCTCCACGTCCTGCCGCACGAATTCATTGTGGACGCGCAGGACGGCATCCGCGATCCGCTGGGGATGGTCGGCCAGCGTCTTGCGGCGAACGTGCACATCGTGACTTCTTCGGCGGCGGCGACTCAGAACTTGGTGACCGCGGCGAATCGCGCGGGGATCCTCATTGACGACACGGTGCTCGAGCCGCTGGCTTCGGCGGAATCGTGCCTCACCCAGGACGAGCGCGATTTGGGCTGCTGCCTGCTCGACATCGGCGGCGGCACCAGCGAGCTGATCGTTTACGGAGGCGGCGTGGTGCGCCACACCGGCGCGGTGCTTGTCGGCGGCGACCACTTCACCAATGATCTTGCCGTCGGCCTGCGCACGCCCATTCCCGAAGCGGAGAAGATCAAGCGCGCGCATGGCTGTGCCGCGGCCGCGTTTTTGCATGACGATACGGCCATCGAAATTGCGAGTGTGGGCGACCGCCCGCCGCGCACCGTCTTTGCGCACATGCTGACGGAGATTATCGAGCCGCGCGCGCTCGAGCTTCTCGCGCTGATCCATGACGACCTGCAGCGCGAAGGGCTCGACTCGCAGATTCCGGCGGGATTTGTGCTCGCGGGCGGCGGCGCGCGCCTCCGCGCCTTGGTCGAGCTTGCCGAGCGCACATTTCATCTGCCGGTGCGCATCGCGGAGCCGCGCGGCCTGGTTGACATGCCCGAGGCCGTCGCGCAGCCCGAATATGCAACCGCGGTGGGCCTGGTGCTCTACGGAGCGCGTGCGCGGCGCTCGGCGCAGCAGCGTCCGGGGAATTTTGTCGCGAAACTGAAAGCAATGTTCGCGGGGGCATCATAAGAGCCGCGAAGACGCGGAGATCACGCGAAAAATAATCTCACCAGCCGGACAGGGGGAAGTATGACAGCGAAAGACGCGGGAATCCGGATGAGCTTCAGCGAGGAGCTGCAGCCGGCAAAGATCAAAGTAGTCGGCGTCGGCGGCGGCGGATGCAACGCCGTCAACCGCATGATTCGCGCCAAGGTCGAGGGTGTCGAATTCATTGCCGCGAACACCGACCTGCAAGCGCTCAAGCTCTCGCAGGCGCCGGTGAAGCTGCAGCTCGGCGCGAAGCTCACGAAGGGCCTCGGCGCGGGCGCCAACCCCGAGATCGGCCGCAAAGCCGCTCTCGAAGACACCGAAAAAATTATAGAGGCCATGGAAGGGTCGGACATGATCTTCATCACGTCCGGGCTCGGCGGCGGCACC
>JBGPGF010000014.1:0-26256 GCA_041483755.1 Terriglobia bacterium
TCGGAATGCTCATCACATCCTGAGCCATTTCTCCAAGATCGCGCCCGGTGGTTCCAGCTCTTCCTCCTCACACACGGCAGCGAACTTGCCCGATAACTTCAAATGTGTCCTAGAACGAACAGACACGCTTCCTCTCCTCTTCTATATTCGGTTGGTAGTTCGCATGGTCAGGACAGGGCGCGGCCAAAGAAGTGCCCGAGGAGGAAGAGTTGAAATCTTCTAGAAGCGGTGAAAAAGGTTCCGGCAAGACGATTCTCGTAGTCGCTCTTCTTGTGGTTGTTGTGGGAGCGGTTTACTTTATCTTTACGCGAAATTCGTCTATTCAGAACGCATTTTCCTCCCTTAAGGAATCAACGCAAGACGCGGCTACAACATCCAGGGTTCGCACCGCCCTGCTCCTCTCTAAACACGTCTCTCCCTTCGACATCAAAGTGGAAACAATCCAGGGCGAAGTTACCTTGGAGGGACAGGTGCCTTCGGAACAAGTCAAGATCGTCGCCGGTGCGATCGCCCAGGACACGTCGAGCGTCAAACAAGTGCACAACAATCTAGGCGTCAACCCTGCCATCGAGCGCAATCCGGATAGGGAGCACCTCGGTGAACGGGTGGCGGATCTGGAAATCCAGACTCTCCTCACCGATGCTCTTTCGAAAAACTCCGATTTGGCGGAAAAACACATCACCACCCAAGTAAAGAACCGAACGGTGGCTCTCAACGGAACGGTCCAGACCACCAATCAGAAATATACCGCCGAGCAAATCGCATGGCAGGTTCCGGGCGTCCAGGGCCTCACGGACAATCTCAGCGTCGCCGATGCCCAGGCGATGCCGGAGAGTGCTGACGATAAACTGGCGCGCCGCGTGGAGTTTGAACTCTACTCGACAAAGGCAATTCCTCTGAAGACCGTGCAAATCCACGCCGATAACGGCGTCGTCACTCTGACCGGCACGGTTTTGTCCCGTGCGGAAAAACTGTTGGCGGAAAAGATCGCGAAATCAGTTGAAGGCGTTCGCAAAGTCGTGAATAGTCTGGCTGCACCAGAGGAAATCTAGACGGCTGCCCCCGGCGGCTGGGCCGCGGGCAGGGCAGTAGCCAAGTTTTGGGTGCTCTATCGCGCCGGTTTTGCGCGGGGGGACTATATCATCCGTCTGGCATGCCTCCACTCTCCGCCCCGTTCAGTTCCTCGCCCAGGCTTGATACTCCGCGAAGCTTTTCACGACGTGGTAGTGGTTTCGTACATAGGCGCGCAAGGGCCCGAGGTGATCGCCTCGGGCGTCGTCGGGAAGGTCGAGACGCGCAGCCCACAATACGATTCGCACCTGGTGCTTTTCCAGCCCGGCAATCACTGCTTGCACGTCTTCGGGGCGCGTGAATTCAAATGGCGTGACGCAGGAAACATTTCCGGGATTCCGCAAGCCGAGCAAAAAGTAAAAATCTGGGTAGAAACCTCCAAAGAAGTACTCGGATGGCCGCGTTTGCGAAGCGACCCAGCGGTAGCGCTCAAATTGATCCGCATCCAGAAAGGCCGTTCGCCCCGAGGGGGCGTCAAGTAGGCGCGCCAGTGGAGTTGCCTTTTCACCGGCATGCCGATCAAGAGAATCAGTGTGAAGGCGCACAGCCCGCTCGTTAGCGTGCGGCCGATCCACCCCTCTTGGTTCAAAATCCACCCGAACAGGATGAGCGCGGGCAAGCACACGTAATAAAGCCTGCTCCAAGACGGAGTGGCCACAACGCTAAGAAACATAAGTAGTCCGGCAAGATTGATCAACATGAGGGTGTTCCAGCGTTCCGAAGAGACCACGCTGGACCGACGAGCGTATCTCACGAAAACGAGCAGGTAAATCAAAGGAAGCAGCGCGTGGATGAGAAGAAACCCCGCCAGCCGCCAGCTCTGTTGCAAAGGCAAGAGCGTCGGCAGGCCAATCATGTAGCCGCGCCAATCGCCTCCTTCGCGGAAACTGGTGTAGTAGCGCACAACAAACGTGCACGTGCAGAAGACGAACCTGCCCACTCCCGCTTTCCAAATGAAATAGGCCGTGACGGCCGCCGTCGTGATGGCATATCCCGCGGCCAGCAATGTTTGCTGCCGCAGCAGCGTCGGGAGTACCGCAGAAGTGTTCCGCCACTCCCAACACAGAAAACCACTGACGGCAAAAGCGCGGCCAGTCCTTGACTCTGTGTGAAGCATGTGGCCAGACCGCACAGAGCGCCCGCGATCGCCAGCCGCCGCGGGCTTCTTTTTACGCTCACGACGGCGACGGCTCCCAGAATCGCGAGCGTGCTGAACCAATAGTGAGTTGCGTCCAGCTTCTCTCGAAAAACAAACGTGAGGAAAAACAGCGGGGGAAAGATCGCAGCCTTTCCAGGGATGACTTTCTTTGAGATCGAGTAACTGAGCCAGACCAAGCCGAGGCCCAGAAACAAGAGCATCGCGTTGGGAATCCAAGTGCGCGCCCCGAAAAGCTGGAACGCTGCATAGTAGAGGGCGTCCGTCGCGGGAAACGTCAGTTGGAAGAAGTCGCGGTAAAGTACTTCGCCGCCGAGCATCCGGCTGGCATCGTGCAGCCAGATCGTCTGGTCCACTCCCGTCCAGATGGGCGTCCACGGGGGGATGAACAAATTGAAGTAAAGAAATACGAAGGCCGCGGCCAGCAGCCACGGAGTACGAATGAACTGCCCGTTCTTGGATGGGAGATGCGTCATGCGGCAAAACCGCTGCTCATCCGGTGTTGTGCAAGCCCGCGGCGATCCCGTTCATCGTTGCGCCCAGGCAGTAGTTCAACTCCTGGGTTTCCGCCCCGCCGCGCTTGCGGCGCAAGAGTTCCACTTGAATCAGGCTCAGGGGATCCACATAGGGGTTCCGCAGGCGGATGGAGCGGTACAGAACTTCGTTTTTTTCAAGCAGCTCTTTTTGCCCCGTGAGCCATAGGAGCATCTGCCGCGTGCGCTGAAATTCCTCGGTGAGCATCTCGAAGACTCGCTTGCGGAGCTCGGCATCTTGCACCAGCGTGGAGTAAAAGCGCGCGATGCTCCAGTCCGCTTTCGCCATGGCGAGTTCCACGTTGCTGATCATGTCCGAAAAGAGAGGGAACCCCGCGAACAATTCCCGCAAGAGTTGCTCATTCCCGGGACCGCCGGAACGAAACCGGTCCAAAGCATGTCCCACGCCGAACCACGCCGGCACGGCATGGCGGCTCTGCATCCATCCAAACACCCACGGGATGGCCCGCAATTCTTCCAGCCGGCGGCTCTGGTTCCTCCGCGGCGGGCGCGAACCAATCCGCAGATTATCGAGTTCATTGACCGGAGTGGCCTGCTCGAAATACTCGACGACTTCGGGATTCTCCGCGATGTTGCGGCGATAGAATTCATAGGCGCCGGTGGACATTCCATCCATGGCCGCGTCCCAGCGGCTGTTTTCTGCCGACGGCGCACCCTGCGCGCGGAGAAGGGCCTCCAGGCTCGCCGAGACCATCAGCTCCAGATTCCATTCCGCGAGCACAGGATCGGAAAACTTCCAGTTCAATACTTCGCCTTGCTCGGTGATTCGAATCCATCCGGAGAAGTCGCCCGGTGGCTGAGCGAGAATCGCTGCGTGCGTCGGTCCGCCGCCGCGCCCGACAGTCCCGCCGCGCCCATGAAAAAGGCGGAGTTTGACGCGGCACTCTCGCGCGGTTTGGTGCAGCGCGCGATGAGCTTTGTGCAGCTCCCAAGTGCTGGTGAGCATGCCGCCGTCTTTGTTCGAATCCGAGTAACCGAGCATCACCTCCTGCCAGCGGTCCCAGGAATTCAGCAGTGGCTGATACGCTGGGCTCGTCCAAATGCCTCGCATGATTTCCGCGGCGCCGCGCAGCGAGGCGATGGATTCGAACAGCGGAACGGGCATCAAGCCTGGATCGGACTCCGAGCCGGCCACGGAAGTGCCGCAGAGTTCCGCCAGCCGCAGCACTGCGAAGAAATCCTGCTCCGATTGCGTTCCGCTGATGATGTAGGAGCGGATGCTGCTCGCAGGATAAGTCTCTCGAAGGCGGGCAACGGTTTGGAAAGTCTCCACGACATCCGAGGTTGTGGGGGACAAGGACTCTGTCGGCACCTTGGCCTCGCCGCCCGCTGCGGCCGCGGAGGCCAGCTCCTCCAGCGCCTGCGCGTGCTCGCGCGCGTGCTGGCGAATGTCGAGCGTATGGAGATGAAAGCCAAATGTGCGCACCGTGCGAATCAACGGATTGAGCAGCGTCTCCGCCATGCGGCGGCCGCGGTTGGCACAGAGACTTTCCCGCATCGTGAGCAGGTCCTGTTCGAAATCCTGCGCCGCCGCGTACGCTTCCGGATGCGGCCAGCGATCCCGGTTGTAGCGCAGCTTGCGAACGACATAGCCGAGAAAGCGGCGGTACACCTCTTTGGGGGCCTGCGTGGCCCACGGGAACTCGACATCTTCGCTCTGGCTTTTGTATTCCCCGAGGCGGGAGAGCAGACCCTCCGAAACGCCGATCTGGTGCTCCGACAAGCTCAATCGCTCCGTGAGCGCATCCACGGCGTTCAGATACTCGTCGAGGATGGCGCGGCGCGCGTACTCGACGGCATCCTGGGTGCTTTGCGTGGAGACGAAAGGATTGCCGTCGCGATCGCCGCCAATCCAGGAGCCAAAGTAGACGACGTTGGGAAGCTCCTTGTCTTCGAGCTCCAGGCCGTACACCGCGCCAAACGCCGCGCGAAACTCGCTGTAGAGTCTCGGGATGGTCTCAAACACGGACATGGAGAAATATCCCAGGCCCATGCGAATCTCGTCGGTCACCGTGGGTTTCGTGAGCCGCACCTCGTCCGTCTGCCATAGGGCATTGATCTCGGCCAGGATGGACTGCTCGTTGGCGGCGGCTTCGTCGGCGGTCAGCGGGAGCCGGTCCAGGCGCTCGAGGATTTCCGCGATGCGCTGCCGCTTCAACAAGACGGTTCGCCGGGTGACCTCGGTCGGGTGCGCTGTGAATACCGGCTCGACCCGTACTTGCTTGAATGCCTCCAGGGCTTGGGCGCCGGAAACGCCGGCGATCTTCATGCGCAGCAACATTCCATGGAACGAACCCGGCAGCGGAGCTTCCTCGGCATGCAGTGTGCGGGCGCGGCGGCGGCGTTTGCGGTGGTTGGTTTCGGCCAGATTGGCCAGCTCAAAATAAATGGCGAATGCTTTGGTGACGCGGTAGGCGACCTCGACATCCATCTGCGCGACGATCTCTCGCGCCTGCACCATGAGGGCATCGTGAGGCGCAGGCTGATTCGGCGAAATATCGAGCTGCTCGCGGTGCTGGATCAGGAGATGCCGGAGTTTTTCGACAACTTCCAGAAGTGGTTCGCCAGCTTGCTCGCTGATGATCTTGCCCAGCAACCTGCCGAGTGAGCGCACATCCCGGCGCAAAGGAAGTTCTTTGGCCGCGTCACGGGTTCCGGCCGTCAGTTCCGAAAGGCGTCCGGCCTGATCGTCGGAACTCCACAGAGGTTTTTCGCCCATCCCCAATTGATACCACAGGTTGGCGAAACGCGGGGCATCCTCGCAGTTTAGGACGCGCTCCGGTCGCGTCATCCTACAGTCCAAATTGGAGGCGTGCGTCATATTGCCCACCGTCCGCGCCGGTCCGCCCAATTTGGGACCGACTTGCGGGAGAACTCCACACAATGGTTCATAAGTGATTGTGAACATGACCTTTACAGGTCCTCTCGAGGCGCTCGATTGGGTGTCTGATTGCTTATTCCATAAGTGGAGAGCTGGCCTGCGCGAAGCCAGTTTGAGGGGTGGATGTGTCAGTACAGCGCGCTCTGGGCTCGGAAGAAAGGTAATATCAAAGGCCGCGGGGCAATCGGAGGAGACGGGACTCGTGTACATCGCAAAGCCGTCGTTGCCGTCGGAGGACAAACGCTGGCGCATCGTGAATGGCACGATGCGCCGTCATGGTTTTGCCCGCCACGCGCTGATCGAAACGCTCCACACCGTTCAACAATCCTTCGGTTTTCTGGACGACGAATCCCTCAAGTTCGTCGCCGCGTCCCTGCGCGTGCCGCTCAGCCAGGCCTTCGGCGTCGCGACGTTCTACCATTTCTTCAGCCTCAAGCCGCCGGGCGAGCACACTTGCCTTGTTTGCATGGGGACGGCGTGCTACATCAAGGGTGCTGGGCAACTGGTCACGAAAGCGGAAAAGATTCTAGGCGTGAAGGCCGGCGAAACGACGACGGATGGGAAAGCTTCGTTGCTGACCGCGCGCTGCCTGGGTTCCTGCAGCCTGGCGCCGGTCGCCGTGTTCGACGGAGAGATGGTGGGAACGGCGGGCCCCGCGCAGATGGAGGAGCAATTGGAAAGGTGGCTGGTCCATGACGCTTGAAGAGCTGGAACAGATTGCGGCGGGAGTGAAGGAAGCGCGCCGGGCTGACCAGCGCGACGTCAACGTCTGCCTGGCCGCTGGGTGCCTCTCTCTCCACAGCGATGCACTGAAGGATGCGCTCGAGAGGGAAGCGAAAAGCGTGGGCGCGCCCTGCCGCGTGCGCGGAACCGGCTGCATGGGACTGTGTTCGGCAGGGCCGCTGGTGGCCGTCGCGCCGGACGGCCTGCTGTATCAGAACGTGAAGCTGGAGGACGCCGCGGACCTCATTGACAGTGTGGGTGGCGGAACGCTGGGGCGTTTGCAATGCTCGCGGGAGCAGCCTTTTTTCAAAAGGCAGGTCAATGTCGTCCTGGAAAATTCCGGCCTGATTGATCCGGAAAAGATCGACGAGTACATCGCTGCGGACGGATACAAAGCCCTCCTTCATGCCGTCGCGGAGATGACCCCTGCGGAAATCATTCATCAAATTTCGCAGAGCGGCTTGCGCGGCCGAGGCGGCGGCGGCTACCCGACCGGTCTGAAATGGGGAACTGTCTCCAAGGCCGGCGGCGGCACGAAGTACGTCATCTGCAACGCCGATGAAGGCGATCCCGGCGCGTTCATGGACCGCAGCGTCCTTGAAAGCGATCCCCACCGCGTCATTGAAGGGATGATCATCGCGGCGTACGCCGTGGGCGCGAGCCGCGGCTACATTTATGTGCGCGCGGAATACCCGCTGGCGGTGAAGCGCCTCGGCGTGGCCATTCGCGAAGCCCGGCGCCTGGGCTTTCTGGGGAATGAAATCTGCGGCGCGCGGTTCAATTTCGACGTCGAGCTTCGTCTCGGGGCGGGCGCGTTTGTTTGCGGCGAGGAGACGGCGCTCATCGCTTCGATCGAAGGCAAGCGCGGCACACCGCGTCCGCGCCCGCCGTATCCCGCGCAGTCCGGCCTGTGGGACATGCCCACGCTCATCAATAATGTGGAGACCTATGCCAATGTTCCCGCGATCATCCGGCGCGGCGGCGATTGGTACGCCGCGATGGGCACGGCCAAGAGCAAGGGCACAAAGGTTTTTGCCCTTACCGGCCGCGTGAAGAACACGGGCCTGATCGAAGTGCCCATGGGCATGACGCTGCGCGAAATCATCTTTGATATAGGCGGGGGCGTGCCCGACGGGCGCAAGTTCAAGGCCGTGCAGACCGGCGGACCCTCCGGCGGCTGTATCCCCGAGCAGTTTCTGGACATTCCCGTGGATTACGAATCGCTCAGCCAGGTCGGGTCCATCATGGGCTCCGGCGGAATGATCGTCATGGATGAAACCTCGTGCATGGTGAACGTGGCGCGATTCTTCATGGAGTTCTGCATGACGGAATCGTGCGGCAAGTGCATCCCGTGCCGCGCCGGAACCGCGCAGATGTATGACTTGCTCAACAAGATCTGCCAGGGGATGGCGACAAATCGAGACCTGGAGCTGCTGGTGGATCTGTGCGACATGGTCAGCGCCACGAGCCTCTGCGGCCTGGGCCAGACAGCCCCCAACCCGGTGTTGAGCACGCTGCGCTACTTCAAGGAAGAGTATCTTGCGCACATCGAATCGAAGCGCTGTCCGGCGGGCGTCTGCGAATTCAACGGCGTCGCGGAGGTGCGGTCATGAGCGCCGCCGCGGAAGTCAAAACCCTCAAGATTGACGGCACGGACGTGAGCGCTCGCGCCGATCAGACCATTCTCGATGCCGCGCGCGAGAACAAGATTTCCATTCCCACGCTCTGCCATCTCGACGGACTTTCCGACGTCGGCGCTTGCCGGTTGTGCCTTGTCGAAGTGAAGGGCATGCGGCGCCTGCTGCCCTCCTGCGTCACGCGCGTGGAAGAGGGGATGGAAGTCACGACCCAGTCCGACCGCCTGCAGAAGTACCGGCGCATGACCCTGGAACTGCTTTTCGCGGAACGCAATCATATCTGTTCGATTTGCGTTTCGAACGGCGCCTGCGAGCTGCAGAGTCTGGCGCAATCGCAAGGATTGACGCACGTGGAATTTCCGTATCGTTATCCGCGCTTGCCGGTGGACGCTTCGCACGAACGCTTCGTGATGGACCACAACCGCTGCATTATGTGCACGCGATGCGTTCGCGTCTGCAGCGAGATCGAGGGCGCGCACACGTGGGACGTCATGGGCCGCGGGATTGATTCGCGGGTCATCTCCGACCTCGGCCAGCCGTGGGGCAGCTCGGATTCATGCACGAGCTGCGGCAAGTGCGTGCAGGTGTGCCCGACGGGTGCACTCTTCGAAAAAAGCAAAGTGGGCTCGAAGACAGGAAAGAATCCCGATTTTCTGCCGTACCTCAATATGATGCGGGACGGAAACCAATGAACGGGCAAGGAACCGGCCAATGAGCAAAGCAAAACTGGCAACGGTATGGCTGGACGGCTGCTCGGGGTGCCACATGTCGCTGCTCGACATGGACGAGCGTCTGCTCGAGCTCAGCGCGCAATTCGACCTTGTTTACAGTCCCCTGGTGGATTTCAAGACGTTTCCCCCGGATGTTGACGTTGCGCTGGTGGAAGGCTCGGTGAGCAGCAACGAGGACGAAGAAAAAATCCGCATGATCCGCAGACGCAGCAAGACGCTCGTCTCGCTGGGGGATTGCGCGGTGACCGGCAACGTGCCTTCGATGCGCAACGCCTTCGGCGTGGATGCCGTGATGGACCGCGTGTACCGGGAGAATGCCGCGGCGCAGCAACAGACTCCCACCCAATCTTTGCCGCAACTTTTGCCGCGCGTGCGGCCCGTGCACGAAATTGTGCCTGTCGACGTCTTCGTGCCGGGTTGCCCCCCTTCGGCGGATACGATTTACAATGTTCTGCGGGAACTGCTGGCGGGCCGCGTGCCGGATGTCGCCAGCTTGACGCGCTTCGGAGCGTAGGAGTCCCAGATGGGCAAGAAAATCGTTATTGATCCGGTCACACGGCTCGAAGGCCACGCCAAAATAACGCTGCAGACCGACGACCGGGGCGAAGTGCAGGCGGCCTACTTCCACGTCACGCAGCTCCGCGGCTTCGAGAAATTCTGCGAAGGGCGTCCCTTCTACGAGATGCCGAATATCATGGCGCGGATCTGCGGCATCTGCCCGGTCAGCCACTTGATCGCTTCGGCGAAAGCATGCGACGCCATCCTGGCGGTGCGGATTCCGCCCGTGGCGGCGAAGCTGCGCCGCATCCTGAACCTTGCGCAGCTCATCCAGTCGCATGCCCTCAGCTTCTTCTATCTGTCCTCGCCCGACCTGCTTCTCGGCATGGACGCCGATCCGGCGGAGCGCAACATCCTCGGCGTGGCGCGCGCGAATCCGGAAATGGGCCGCGGCGGCGTGCGTCTGCGCCAGTTCGGCCAGCACATCATCGAACTGCTGGGCGGGAAGCGTATCCATCCGGGCTGGGTTGTTCCCGGCGGCGTGAATGAACCTCTCGCGAGCGATAAACGCGACGCCATTCTCGCCATGATTCCCGAGGCGCTGGCCACCACCGAAAAGACCCTGGTCTGGTTTAAGAGCAGCCTGGGGAAATTCACCGAGGAGATCAGCACGTTTGCGAATTTTCCGTCGCTCTTTTTGGGCTTGATCGGGCCCGACGACACCGCCGAGTACTACGACGGCAAGCTCCGCTTCACGGATGCGCGAGGCGAGATCGTCGCCGATGGGCTGAGTCCTGCGCGCTACGCGGATTACATCGAGGAAGCGGTCGAGCCCTTCACGTTCATGAAATTCCCCTACTACAAGCCGATGGGCTATCCGGAAGGGCACTATCGCGTGGGCCCGCTGGCGCGGCTGAATATCGCGCAGCGCTGCGGCACCCCGCTGGCGGATCAGGAATGGGTGGAATTTCGCGCGCTCCAGCGCGGTGCAGTCCTGAGTTCATTTCACTATCACTACGCGCGGCTCATCGAAATCCTGCACGCCATCGAGTACATTCATGTGCTGCTTGACGATCCGGAGATTCTGAACAAGCAAGTCCGCGCCTCGGCCGCCATGAACACCGACGAAGGCGTGGGCGTCGCGGAAGCGCCGCGCGGCACGCTCCTGCATCACTACAAAGTGGACGAGAACGGCCTGATGACGTGGGCGAATCTCATCATCGCTACCGGACATAATAATTCCGCCATGAACCGCGGCATTCTGCAGGTCGCCAAACGATTTGTCCGCAGCGAAAAACTCACCGACGGAATGCTGAATCGCGTCGAGGCGGTCATTCGCGCGTTCGATCCCTGCTTGAGCTGCTCGACGCACGCGATTGGTCAGATGCCGCTGGTTATCCGGCTCGTCGCGCCCGACGGCGCGCTGCTCGATGAAGCCCGGCGCGACTGATCCGGTGAACGGCATGGGCGGTGTTTTGATACTTGCGTGCGGGAATCCGTTGCGGGGTGACGACGCCGTGGCCTGGCGCATTGCTGAATCCCTGCAGGGCCTTGTCGCGTGCTCCGATGCGGAGATTGTTTGCTCGCAGCAGTTGGCGCCAGAGATGGCGGAAAGTGTGAGCCGCGCGGAGTGTGTGATTTTTGTGGATGCGTCCGCTGCCGCGCCGCCGGGATGCGTTTCGCTTGTGCCCATCGCTGCGGACAAAGATTGCCCCGCGAGCCTGACGCACCAATTGAATCCCGCAGCGATTCTCGCCTTGTCCAATGCGTTGTACGGCAAGTCACCCACCCGGGCGGTTTTGCTGACGGTCGGCGGCGAGCGCTTCGAACTCTCGGAAGGGCTCTCGCCTGCGGTCAGCCAGGCCGTGCCCGAGGCGGTGGAACGAATCGAAGGCTTGCTAGCAAGAGATCCCGCCGCGATATCATGACGGAGCTGCTCAGTGGGAAGACGCGGCTTCGCAGCGATGCGCGGCGATCCAGGCTTGGCCGAGACTCAGCCCGCCGTCACCGGACGGCACTTCGGCCTGGGAAAACACTTCAAAACCTTCGGCCGCGAGTGACGATTGCAGCTCTTGCAGTAGATATGCGTTCTGAAAACATCCGCCGCTCAGGCAGACACGATTCAGCGATGTTTCCTCGCGAATCGCGACGGACGCTCTTGCGAATGCTTCCGCGAGGCCGTTGTGGAAGCGCCGGCTGATGTCTCCGGTCGAAACCTCATTCTTCATGTCACGCAGCAGCGCCTCGAATAGACCGCGCGTTTCCATCTTCCAGACCGCGCCGTCGCGCGCAAGTTCCAGCGCATAGGCCTGCTCGTCCGCGGAACCGAGAGCGGCCATTTCGAGTTCGATTGCGGCTTGCGCTTCGTAGTTCACTTCGCTGCGAATTCCTGCAAGCGCCGCGACCGCGTCGAACAACCGTCCGCAACTGGACGTTAGCGGTGAATTGAGGTTGCGCTCGATCATGCGCAGGGTTGTGTCCAACATGGGGCGGGAGAGTCGCTTCAGCAGCGGCAGATTCAATTCGCGCACGTTCGGTCCGAAATGATGCGCAAGATAGGCCAGCGCCATGCGCCACGGTTCGCGGATGGCCGCCGCTCCCCCCGGCATCGGCACATAGGCGAGGTGCGCGGCGCGCGTGAACTCACGGCTGTCGGCAAGCAAAACCTCTCCGCCCCAAACGCAATCATCGGCGCCGTAGCCCGTGCCGTCGAGCACAATCGAGATTACCCGCCCATCGAGATGATTTTCGGCCATGCAGGAGGCCGCGTGCGCATGATGATGCTGCACGCCCACGAGTTTCACGCCGGCTTGCGCCAAGGCCCAGCGCGTCGAGAAATAATCCGGATGTAAATCGTGCGCGACGATTGTCGGCCGGACTTCTAGGATTCGCTGAAGATGTTCCACAGCCTCTTCGAAAAAGCCGTAGCTCTCCAGATGTTCAAGATCGCCGATGTGCTGGCTCGGAAACGCCTCGGCGCCCCGCACGACGCAGACCGTGTTCTTCAGTTCGCCTCCCACGGCGAGAACGGCGGGCAGTTCGCGCTCCAGCGCGATGGGCGCGGGCACATAGCCACGCGAGCGGCGCATCTGCCGTGGCCGCCCCGCGTCCACGCGGACCACGGAATCGTCGCAGCGCCGCAGGATTTCCCTGTTGTGCACCAGAAACGCATCCGCGATTCCAGCGAGCCGCCGCACCGCTTCGCCATTGTCCATCGCGATGGGCTCTTCGCTCAGGTTGCCGCTGGTCATCACCAGCGCATCGAATCGCTCGTCCGCGAACAGAAGATGATGCAGCGGCGTGTAGGGAAGAAGAACGCCGAGGCAGCGGTTGCCCGGCGCCACGCTTTCGGAGATGCCGCCTCCGGATTTGCGCGGCAGAAGAACAATAGGCCGCTCTACCGAAGTGAGCAGCGTGCGCGATGCCACATCAATCTCGCAGAACTTTGCGGCGGCTTCCAGCTTCGGCGCCATGATGGCAAACGGTTTTTCCACTCGCCGCTTGCGCTCGCGCAAACGCTCGACCGCTTCAGCGCTTTGCGCATCACACGCCAAATGAAATCCACCCAGGCCCTTCACGGCCACAATCATCCCTTTCGCAAGCAGCGACGCCGCCTCGCGAACCGGGTCTTTCGTTTCCATGCGTTTTCCATAATCGTCCCACAACTCGGCCTGCGGGCCGCAATCCCAGCAGGCGTTCGGCTGCGCGTGAAAGCGGCGATTGCCCGGGTCGTCGTACTCCGCCTGGCACGCCGCGCACATCGTGAACGCATTCATCGAGGTGCGCGCGCGGTCGTAGGGAATGTCGCGGAGGATGGTGAATCGCGGGCCGCAGTTCGTGCAGTTGATAAAGGGATAGAGGTAGCGGCGATCGGCGGGATCAAACATTTCGCGCAGGCAATCCGCGCAGATGGCCACGTCCGGCGATACCAGCGCGCGCGGCGGCTGGTCTAATTGGCTGGCCACGATTTGACTGGACACAATGCGGAACGCGCGGTCGCCGTTGGGAGCGATTTCGCGCGACGATAGGGAAGTGATTCGCGCCAAAGGCGGCGCCTCGCGCGGCAGCCGTTCGAAGAACGCGCCGACCGCGGTGAACGAGCCTTGCACCTCGATGGTCACGCCCGCCGGCGTGTTCGTGATGAAGCCCGCAACGCCACACTCACCGGCCAGCCGGTACACGTACGGGCGAAAGCCCACGCCCTGCACCATTCCGGTGACATCAATCGCTTTTCGGATGCTGGATTTCTCGCCTGGGTCGGGCGGCATGCGCAGCGCGTCCATACTCTCAACGCGCGGCTGCGGCGGTCTCCGCTTGGAATTTTCGCTGCATCGCATCAAGCCATGCGAGCCAACTGTCGAGCCCCGCGCCCGTGCGGCAGGATAACTCCAGGATTTCGACATCGGGATGGACGCGCCGGGCGTTCTCGCGAGCCACGGCTGGTTTGAAATCAACGTGGGGAAGCAGATCCGTCTTCGTCAGCACCATCAAAGACGCGCGATGGAAAATCCCTGGGTACTTGAGCGGCTTGTCTTCGCCCTCGGCGACGCTAAGAAGCACGATTTTCGCCGCTTCGCCGAGATCATAGCTGGCCGGGCAGACCAGGTTGCCGACGTTTTCGATGAACAGGAGTCCCGGACCGTTGAAACCCAACTCGGTCAGTCCGCGCTCGATCATTCGCGCATCGAGGTGGCACGTGCCGCCGGTCGTGATTTGGCGCACGGGGAATCCGTAGCGCACCAGCCGCTGCGCGTCGTTGTCGGTCTGGATGTCTCCGGTCAGGACCGCCACGGCGTTGCCGCGGGGGAGCGAAGCCAGCGTGCGTTCGAGCAGCGTCGTCTTGCCCGAGCCGGGCGAGCTGATCAGGTTGACGCAGAGGATGCCGCGCTCGCGAAACTTTTCGCGCAACGCCGCCGCGAGGCGGTCGTTTTCGCTCAGCACTTTCTTCTCTACGGCTTCGCGCATGGCTCCTCCACTTCCCAATAAGCGATGTCCAGCTCGTTCCCGCCGATGCAGTTCGTGCGCTCTTCTCCGCAAGCGGGGCAGGTGAACGCGTAATTCTCCGCGGCGAAGGATTCGCCGCAGCGCGGGCAGCTCTGCCGGCGCGGGCACCATTCGATCTCGAGCCTCAGGTCCTGCAGCGGCGTGTCCCGCGTCAGCGCCGTGAAGGCGAAATCGAGCGCGTCGCGGTCAATATTCGAGAGTTCGCCAATCTTCACGCCGACCGCGGAAATCACAGCCTCCGGCCGCCGCCGGGCTTCCGCCGCCACGGCTTCCAGTATTTCGGAGGCGATGCCGATTTCATGCATAAGCAATCTTTCAGCAGATGCGGGGCAATTGATCGCCCGCCAGCATGTCCACGATTCGCGTCGTGCCCAAAACCGTGCGCATCACGACCATGCCGCGATGCCGGTCGGTGACGCGCCCGATGATCCGCGCATCGGCGCCCAGCCCATGTGCCCGCAGCGCGGCCAGCGCCGCCTGCGCCGCTTCCGGCGCGACGATGGCCACGAGCTTTCCTTCGTTGGCCACGTAAAGCGGATCGAGGCCGAGCATCTCGCAGGCGCCGCGCACTTCCTCCCGCACGGGAATCGTCCCCTCGTCGAGCTCCATTCCCACGCCGGAGCGTCCGGCGATTTCGTTCAACGCGCTGGAAAGGCCGCCTCGAGTGGGATCGCGAAGACAGCGCACCTCGCTCGTGGCGTCCAGGAGCTGCGCCACCAATTCGTGCAGCGGCGCGGAGTCGCTTACGAGATCGCTCTCGAATTCCAGTCCTTCGCGCTCCGCCAGAATGGCAATTCCATGATCGCCCAGAGTTCCGCTCACAAGGATCGCATCGCCGGGGCGCGCGCGATTCGCCGAAAGATCGACGCCGTCGCGCACCTCGCCAATCCCCGCCGTGTTGATAAACAGTCCATCGGCGCAGCCCTTTTCGACGACCTTCGTGTCGCCCGTGACGATGCTGACTCCCGCGCGTTCCGCGGCCGCTTGCATCGAATTCACGACGCGGCGCAGCGTTTCCCGAGGGAGGCCCTCTTCCAAGATGAATGCCGCGCTCAGCCACAATGGTTTTGCGCCGCCCATCGCCAAGTCGTTCACCGTGCCGTGCACGGCCAGCGAACCAATATCCCCGCCGCGAAAAAACAGCGGCTTCACCACGAAGGAATCTGTCGTAAAAGCGAGCCGCGTTCCATTCACGCCGACGATGGCCTGATCGTCCAGCCGATCCAGGATGGGATTCCGAAGCGCGGGAAGAAAAACGTCTTTGAGCAGCTCGGCGCTAAGTCTTCCTCCGCTGCCATGCCCCAGCAGAATGCGGTCTCCCGCGGGGAGAGGCACCGGGCAGGTGAGCGCGGCGGCTCGCTTCGCTTCGTCGCTCATGGATGGCTCAAGCGCCTCACCGTGAGACCTCATGCCTCCGGTATTGGTAATACGCCGCGCAAGCGCCTTCGGAGGAAACCATCGGCGCGCCCAGCGGATATTCGGGCGTGCAGCGCTTGCCGAAAGCCGGGCAGTCGGTCGGCTTGCGCATCCCCAGCAGGACTTCCGCGGCGATGCATTCGGCGGGCTCTTCGGCTTGCACGTCTTCCAGCCGGAAGATGCGCTCCGCATCGAATGCCGCGTATTCCGCCCGCAAGCGCAGGCCGCTTTCGGGAATCGCGCCGATGCCGCGCCATTTCCGTTCGCCGACTTCAAAGACTTTCGCGACAGCGTCCTGCGCCGGACGGTTTCCTTCGTACTGCACCGAGCGCGTGTACTGATTCTCGATTTCGGCGCGGCCCTCTTCGAGTTGCGCCACGAGCATCGCAATCGCTTCCAGCAAATCCAGCGGTTCGAATCCGCCGACAACCATCGGTACGCGAAACTCGCGCACCAGCTCCTCGTATTCGCGGTAGCCCACGATCGTGCAGACGTGTCCCGGCGCGATGAAACCCTGCACGCGGTTCTGCGGCGATCCAAGCAGCGTGCGCATCGCCGGCGGCACGAGCACATGGGAGACGAGGAGGCTGAAGTTTGCCAGGCCCTCGCGCGCCGCTTGCAGCACGGCCATGGCGTGCGCCGGCGCGGTGGTTTCAAACCCAATGGCGAAGAAAACCACCTGGCGGTCCGGCATCGTCCGTGCCAAGTCCAGCGCGCCCAGCGGAGAATAAGCGACGCGCACGTCGCCGCCTTCGGCCTTGACGTGCGAAAGATCCGTCTGCGAGCCGGGAACTCGCAGCATGTCTCCATAGGAGACGAGCGTCACGTCCTGGCGGCGCGCCAGGGCGATGGCGCGGTCAATGGTCTCGATGGGCGTCACGCACACCGGACAGCCCGGCCCGTGAACCAGCTCGACGTGCCCGGCGAGCAGTTCGTCAATGCCGTAGCGCATCAGTGTGTGCGTCTGCCCGCCGCATATTTCCATGAGCACCCACGGCCGTGTGGACCGCCGCCGGATCTCACCGACCAGGCCGCGCGCAATGCGCTCGTCGCGATACTCGTCGAGATATTTCATGATTCGATTTCAGCCTCTCCCGGCTCCGGCGGAAACTCGGCCTTAAACGAGCCCAGCTTTTCCAGCAGAGCGTACGTCCGCGCGGCCTCTTCGGGGTCCACCTGGCTGATGGCGAAGCCCACGTGCACCAGGACGTAATCGCCCACGCCCGCTTCGGGAACGAAATCAAGGCAGGCTTTGCGCGTGATTCCGCCAAACTGCACGCGGCCCGCGCGGAGGCCGTTCTGTTCTTCGATTTCTACGATTTTTCCGGGGATGGCCAGGCACATGGGGTTTCTCTGGCAGCCAACTGCCGCCTCACCGCTGGCTTCGGTACTGCTCTGGAGGGCCGGAGACAGCTCTTCAATCCATTCTACTCCCACGAGCGAATGGACGGTCAATTATTTAGCCGTGTGAGGAAGGAGTCCTTTGGGGTCCGCTGTGGATTCCCAGGATGCGAGACACCCGTTTGAGGGGTTGAGGAGGAATCGCCAGGCATCCCCGCTCACGCGGCGGAAGCGCGCGAATGCGTGGCCGGCGAGCGCGGCGCTGTTTTCGCGCAGGGCACCACTTCAAAATCGATTCCCGCCTGTTCCAGGAGCGCGATTTCCTCGTTCCCGTCGTTGATGGTCTCTCCACGCGTTATGCGCACCACGGTCTGGCCTTTGCTCACGTATCCCAGCACTTTCGCGCAAATTCTCTCGTGGGCCGCCGCTTCATCCGCGCCGCACTCCTCGATGTGGAGCACCGCCGTCCGAGCCGGCACACCAACAAGAATCTCGCGCGCGACCTGATCGTCGCAGAGCACCACGTCTGCCCTTCCAAGCGCCCGCGCCGCTTCCGGCATCAGCGAGCCGCCCTCGCCCGCCGGAACCGCCATGAAATACACCCTTCCGGGAAGTGCAAAGCCGCCGTTCATTGCTGTCTCCAGCTTCCGGGGAGGTTTCGGCATCATAAAGACGGACCAGCGACCTGCGGTACGAAGGGCCAGCCGAGGGGGGAGAGCCTCCCACTGAGCCTAGATTAACACCCTAGCTTGCGTCTGAACATCCAGAAAAACCGATGGCAGGCATCGAAACTTTGTATCCGTGTTGGTTCGCTGGGCTGCACTTAATCCACTGGCTGCGCTCTTACCGGCCGGCTTCGGCCATTTCCCGGTAGAATTTTTGCAGAACATAGAACGCCAGCTTGTGCAGCCCGCGGTCGGAAATCAGCCCTTTTCGATTGTAGTAGTCCTGAATGCCCACCAGCGGCCGCCTCGGTGAGCGGAAGTCCATAAGGAGCCACGGCGTTGTTCCCGCCAACTGCGGCATCTGTCGCAGCATTTGAATTTGATGTTCGTACACGCGAGCCTGGAATTCCTCGGTCCAGCGCGTTTCGGCGTCTCCGTGACTCCCGGCGGGCGTTTCCGCGCCGAATTCGCTGACGATGACTGGCTTGGCATACGCGAAAGTCCACTTCGTGCGATCCGCGTCTTCCGCCTTTCCCTCGTACCACCCGATGTATTCGTTCAGCCCCAGCACGTCCAAGTACTCGCCGACGGGATCGTCCAGCACTCGCGCGTCCGCGCCCGCCTTTCGCGTCACATTCAGTGCCGAGGTGAGCAGGCGCGTTTCATCGAGTTGTCGCGTGTACGCGGCGAGTTTTCTCAAGAACTCAAGCCGCGCGGGACTCGGCGTAGTTTCGTTGGAAAGAGACCAGAGAATGATGGCGGCGCGATTGCGGTCGCGCGCAATCATGTCGCGCATTTGCGTTTGCGCATTTTCGAGCGTGGCGGGATTCTCCCACGCAATCTTCCAATAAACGGGAACCTCCGCCCACAGCAGCAGCCCCATGCGATCCGCCATCCGCACCGTGCCTTCGTTGTGCGGGTAGTGCGCCAGGCGAACGAAATTGCAGCCCAGCTCTTTCGCCCAGCCCAGCAGCGTCCGGTCGTCATCCTCGGAAAACGCGCGCCCGCCCGGGTAGGGTGCTTCGTCGTGCATATTAATCCCGCGCAGGAAGATCGGCTTGCCGTTCAGCAGAATCTGCGTGCCGCGCGTTTCGATGCTGCGGAAACCGATCTCATCGGCCACGGAATCGCCCGCGGCGGAGAGCGCCACGCGATACAGTTTGGGATCTTCCGGCGTCCACAGTTTTAGCTTTGCTGGAAAATGAAATTCGGCTCGGCCGCTGCTGTCCGTTGTGACGGCCTGTTTGATGCCTGCTTCGGGAATCTCGATGGTTACCTGTTGCGGCTGGCTCGCGCCGTTGATCTGCACCCAGCCGGCCACTTCGCTCATCGCGCCCTTCGCCAGTTGCACGGAGTAATTTTCGATGAACGTCTCGCGCACCTCGATGATCTCGACGCTGCGCGTCAGTCCGCCGTAGTTCCACCAGTCCGTGTTCACCGTGGGCACGCCATCGGCGCGGCGCGCGTTGTTCACTTCCACGATGAGGAAGTTGTCGCCGTCCGCGAGTCCCTCCGTGATTTCAAAGTTGAACGGCGTGAATCCGCCCTCGTGTTCTCCCAGTTTTTTCCCGTTCAGATACACGCGCGCGAAGTAGTTCGCCGCGCCGAAATAGACGAACGCGCGCGTCTGCGGTTTCTTGTGGTAGGAGAATGATTTCTTGTACCACACGGGTCCTTCATAGAAAAACAAGCTCTCGCGCTGCGAATTCCAATCGCCCGGAACGTTCAGCACCCACGCATGGTCGAAGTCGTATTCCACCAGATCGCTCTTGTCCTTCGGCTTGCGATTCTCGAAGAAGCGGCTCCCCAGTCCGTTCTCGTAAGGGTCCACGATCACGCGCCAGGCGCCATCCAGGCTGATCGTCGTTCGCCCAGCCACATTGGCGATCAAATTCGAGGTGGAAGGCTCCGCGCTGGTGCGCCCCGCGGCCAGGCAAAGCAGAATTGCCGCGATACAGATAATGTTGACCGCTTCGCGGTCACGCAATACGAAGATGCGTCTCATCAGTTCCTCGCCTCGCTCTCGTCCGCGTACCTATATCGTTTCATCCCGATTCTCGCAGGCACTCGATCCGGAACTAGAATTGCCCATTGACAACTTCCGGCGGCAGTGCCAAAGTGCCCGCCGGACGCTGGCGCTACAGTATCGTAAACGGTTGCGACGCGCATGCTCGGAATCCCATACGTTTGGAAATGTTCTGGAAAAGAAATGAAACGACATATCTTGTGTTTGTTTTCCCTGCTCGCAGTTCTCTCGCTCGCCATGGCGGCCTCGGCCCGCCCCCAGTGGAACCCGCTCAATCCCGTCGTTGATTTCAAGCAGCTGCCCGATGGCGCGCTCATTACCCTCAAGACTGGATACTTGCGCCTGCAAGTGTGTACGGACTCGGTTGTCCGCGTCGTCTATTCCCTCGAGCCTGCGGTTCCGGAGCGCCCCGATTTCATCGTCATCAAAAAGGACTGGCCGCACACCGATTTCAGCGTCCAAACAAGCGAGGCCCAGGGGAAGAAATCCGTCATATTGGCGACGGCGCAAATCAAAGTCGCGGTCAGCTACGAGAACTCCTCGATGGTCTTCCAGGACGCGGCAGGAAAACAGCTTGCGCAGGAAAACGGGCGCACCCTGACGCCCGTTGTGGTCAATGGCGAAAAAACGCTGCGTCCCGAGCGCTTCGTCAGCATGTGGGCCACGCAGGAGGCCTTCTACGGCCTGGGCCAGCACCAAGCAGGTGTCTGGAACTACCGCGGCGAAATGGTGGATATTTCGCAGGACAACACAAACATTTCGGTGCCCTTCGTGCTCTCCAGCAATGGTTACGGCTTGTTTTTCAACAACGGCTCGCGCAGCCGTTTCAACAACCGCTTCGTGCACGCTTTCTATTTCAGTTCGGAAGTCGCCGATGCCATGGACTACTACTTTATCTACGGCCCGGACTTCGACAAGATCGTCGCCACCTATCGCGATCTTACCGGGCCGGCCCCGCTCTTCGGCAAATGGGCGTATGGCTATTGGCAATGCAAGAACAAGTACAGCACGCAGGAAGAACTTCTGGGGATCGCCCACAAATACCGCGAACTGCACCTCCCGGTGGATAACATCGTCCAGGATTGGTTTTGGTGGATCACCATGGGCGATCCTGTCTTCGACCCCAAGCGTTATCCCGATCCCAAGGGCATGCTGGACGATCTGCACAAGAACAATTTTCACCTGATGATCTCCGTCTGGCCTTTCTTCCGTCCCAACCCGGACGGACATCCGGAGTCGCCCGATCCCGTCTATCAGGACATGGATAAGAAGGGCTTCTTCATCGCCAAAACCATTTCCCCGAGTTTTCATCCCGTGGGCCAGGGCCTCTATGACGCGTTCAATCCCGAGGCCCGCAAGCAATACTGGAAGCTGATGAACGATGCGCTCTTCAAGATCGGCGCCGACGCCTGGTGGCTGGACACCACCGAGCCCGAAACCGAAGGCCGCGCGGCCAACATCCTCGTCACCAGCCAGACCGCCCTGGGTAATGGCGCCCGCTATGTGAACGAATATCCGCTCTTGACCACCACCGGCGTTTACCAGGGCCAGCGCGCGGCCTCCGATCAGAAGCGCGTCTTTATTCTTTCGCGCTCGGCGTTTGCGGGCAGCCAGCGCAATTCCGTGACCACGTGGTCCGGGGACGTGGACCCCAACTGGCAGACGTTTCGCCGCCAGATTCCGGCCGGGCTGAATTATTCCGTCTCTGGCCTGCCCTACTGGACTACGGACATCGGCGGGTTTGTGGATGCGAGCCCGAGCGATCCGGCCTATCGCGAGCTGTACATTCGCTGGTTTCAGTTCGGGGCCTTCTGCCCCGTCTTTCGCGCGCATGGAACGCGCTACAACCCCGATGCCAACGAGCTTTGGTCCTACGGCCCGGAGGCGCAGAAGATTCTGGTCAGCTACGACCGTCTGCGCTACCGCCTGTTGCCGTACATCTATTCTGTTGCGTGGAAGACGACGAGTGAGGGCTATACGATCATGCGCCCTCTGGTAATGGATTTCCGCACCGACGTTCGCGCGCAGAACGTCGGCGACCAGTTTCTTTTTGGCCCGGCGATTCTGGTGAATCCGGTAACGGAACCCGCGGCCACTACGCGGCACCTCTATTTGCCCAATGCCGAGTGGTACGACTTCTGGACGGGAGCGTCCGTTGCCGGCGGCCGCGCCATTGACGCCGCGGCGCCGATTGACCGGCTGCCTCTTTATGTGCGCGCCGGCTCGATCCTCCCGATGGGCCCGGATGTCGAGTATTCGAACGAGAAGCCCCCCGACCCGATCGAATTGCGCGTGTACCGCGGCGCCGACGGCAGCTTCACCCTCTACGAAGACGAGAACGACAACTACAACTACGAGAAGGGCGTCCACGCCACCATCCCGTTCCGCTGGGACGATGCGAAGCAGACTCTAACGATCGGAGCCCGCATCGGGAAATTCCCGGGCATGCTGGAATCCCGCACCTTCAGAGTAATTTTCGTCGGCGAAAACCACGGCGCGGGCATTGCTCCGGCGGAAGCCCCGGACAGAGTCATCCCATACTCCGGGAAACAGATCACCGTCGCTCCGTAGATTCGCATGTAGCGAAGAAAGTCGGATACAATTCAGCGTTCGCCGTACGGTGTCGCCGTCCTGCTCAATTAGGCGCCGCGTCAGCAGGAGTCATCTTCGCTTTGGGGGGAACTACAATGAAATATTCGCTCTTAGTCTTGCGGATGTGTTTGGGATTTACTCTCGGCTGCGCTGTGGCCGGAGTGGTTCTTCCGGCGCGAGGCCAGGTAATGAAATCAACGGAGGCTAAAGTGGAAAAGAGCGTCTTCGGAAAGCTGGAAGACGGTACGGCCATCGAGATGTACACGCTCAAGAACGCCAAGGGCGCCGTGGCTAAGGCCATCACATATGGCGCGACCCTGACCGAGCTTTGGGTCCCGGACCGCAACGGCAAGCTCGGCGACGTGGTGCTCGGCTTCGACAATCTTCAGGGTTACCTCGGCGCGCATCCTTTCTTTGGCGCCACCATTGGCCGCTACTGCAACCGCATCGCAAAAGGAAACTTCACCTTGAACGGCAAGGAATACACGCTGCCCATCAGCGACTTTGGCCGCCCCAACATGCTCCACGGAGGCGCGAAGGGTTTCGACAAGCATGTCTGGAAGGCGGAGCCGGTCAGCGTGGCGCATGGCGCCGCCGTTCGCTTCACGTATTTCAGTAAGGATGGCGAAGAAGGTTTCCCGGGCAACCTCACTGCTACGGTGATTTATACACTCACCGACGACAACGAGCTGAAGCTGGATTACTCCGCGAACACCGACAAGCCCACCGTCGTGAACCTCACCAATCACAGCTACTTCAATCTCGGCTACAGCAGCGACGTCTTGGGAACGGTGCTCTATCTCAACGCCGATCGCTACACGCCCGTGGACTCGGTTCTCGTCCCCACCGGCGAAATCGCCCCGGTGAAGGGTACTCCGCTCGATTTCACGCAGCCCACGGCCATCGGCGCGCATATCGGGGAAATCAAGGCTATCGGCGGCTACGACCACAACTTTGTCTTGAATGGCGAAGCGGGGAAGATGCGTATCGCGGCGCGAGTGACCGAACCCGGCTCCGGTCGCGTGATGGAAGTGTGGACCACCGAACCCGGCATTCAGTTTTACTCCTCCATCGGTCTCGATGGCTCCATTACTGGAAAGCGCGGCGTCGCATATAAGAAGTCCGGCGCGCTGTGCCTGGAAACTCAGCATTTTCCGGATTCTCCAAATCACGCGGCTTTTCCCGCAACAACCCTGCGTCCCGGCGATCTCTACCGCTCGGAGACGATTTACAAATTCTTGCAGAAATAGCTTCCGCCATCGCACCTCGCGGGCTGCCGTGGGAGGAATTTGCTGGTATCATCTTGCATTGAGCCGCGCTCGGTTGTAACGGATTCGCGGATACACGGTGGGATTCTCGCGCCGTGCGGCTCTTCATTCGGAAAGTGACGGGTCTATGGCAAGTAAAAAGCAGACAATGGGCATCATCGTCGGGAACCGCGGTTTCTTTCCCGGCCATCTGGCGAAAACGGGCCGAGAGGAGATGATTCGCGCGGTCCAGCAGGCCGGCATGGATGCCGTGGTGCTCGACGACTCGCAGAGCAAGCACGGCGCCGTCGAGACGTTCGAAGAGGCCAATCGCTGCGCCGCGCTCTTTCGCGCCAACAGCGACAAGATTGACGGCGTCATCGTCACTCTGCCGAACTTTGGCGACGAGCGCGCCATCGCGGACACCCTCCGCCGCGCCGCGCTCGGCGTTCCGGTCTTAATCCAGGCCACCCCCGATACGCCCGCGAAGATGGCCATCACGCACCGCCGCGACAGCTTCTGCGGCAAGATGTCCGCTTGCAACAACCTCAAGCAGTACGGCATTCCCTATTCGCTCACCGCGCTGCACACCGTCAGTCCCGATTCCCCTGAGTTTCGCAAGGACCTCGAGTGGTTTACCGGTGTCTGCCGCGTGGTGAAGGGCATGCACAATCTCCGCGTCGGCGCCATCGGCGCGCGCCCCGCAGCGTTCAATACCGTTCGCTACAGCGAAAAAATCCTCGAGTCGCAGGGGATCACCATCGAGACGCTGGACCTTTCCGAAGTCCTCGGCCGCATCGGCCGCATGAAGGACGACGACCCCGCCGCCGCGCAGAAGCTCCAGGCCATTCACAAGTACGTCACCACGGGCCAAGTGCCGCAAGCCGCGCTTCTCAAAATGGCCAAGCTCGGCGCGGTCATTGACCAGTGGATGAAGGCCACGGAGGTGAAGATCAGCGCCATCCAGTGCTGGACTTCGCTCGAAGAAAATCTCGGCGTCGTTCCTTGCACGGTCATGAGCATGATGAGCGACGAGCTGCTCTCCAGCGCCTGCGAAGTGGACATCTGCGGCGTCATCGCCATGCATGCCTTGCAGCTTGCCTCCGAATCGCCCAGCGCGCTGCTCGACTGGAACAACAATTACGGCGACAATCCCGACAAGGCCGTGTGCTTCCACTGCAGCAATCTGCCCAAGCATTTCTTCAAGGAAGTGACGATGAAGTATCAGGCCATCATCGCCGGCACCGTTGGCGTGGAAAACACCTTCGGCACCTGTGAGGGCCAGGTCAAATCCGGCGCCATGACTTTCGCCCGCTTTTCCACCGACGACACCTCCGGCCGCGTCCGCGGCTACGTTGGCGCCGGCCGCTTCACCGACGATCCGCTCGAAACCTTCGGCGGCGCCGGCGTCGTCGAAATCCCCCGCATGCAGAAGCTCCTGCGCTACATCTGCGAAAATGGCTTCGAGCATCACGTCGCCGCGAATTTCTCCACCGTCGCCGGCGCCCTCCACGAAGCCGCCACTCGTTATCTCGGCTGGGACATGTACTGGCACCAGTAGGCGGAGACCGCATGGCCATCGTCGCAGGCGTGGACTTCGGCACCCTCAGCGTCCGCGTCACCATTCTCGATACCGAGCGCGGCCGCCTAGGCTCCGGCGTCGCCGACTATCCGCTCCATCGCACCAAGGACGATCCCGACCACGCCACGCAGAGCCACGCCGATCACATGCGCGCCCTCGCCGAAGCCACGCGCCAAGCTCTCGGCGCCGCGGGCGTTTCGGGCGACCAGGTCGCCGCCATCGCTCTGGACACCACCGGCTCGAGCGTAATTCCCGTCGGAGAAAATCTTGCCCCGCTTGACGACTACTATCTCTGGTGCGACCACCGCTCCTGGCGCGAAGCAGCGCTCATCACCGAAACCGCCCGCCGCGGCAAGCTCGAAGCCATCAACTGGTGCGGCGGCGTCTATTCCTCCGAATGGGGCTTCTCGAAGCTCTTGCATTGGCTCCGTCACAATCCGGAGAAACGCGGCCGCCTCGCTACCGCTCTCGAACATTGCGACATGGTCGCCGCCGTCCTCTGCGGCATCACCGACCCCGCCAAGTTGCCGCGCTCCATCTGCGCCATGGGTCACAAGTGGATGTGGAACGCCTCGCTCGGCGGACTCCCGCCCGAGGATTTTCTCGTTTCCGTGGACCCCCTGCTGAAAGGCATTCGAGCGAAGCTCGCGGGCCGCTACGCCACCAGCGACCAGATCGCCGGCCACCTCACTCCCGAATGGGCCGCAAAGCTCGGCCTGCGCGCCGGCATTCCCATTCCCGTTGGCGCCTTCGACGCTCATTGGGACGCCATCGGCGCGGGCGCGCGCGCCGGAGACGTCTCCAACGTCGTCGGCACTTCCACCTGCATCATCGCCATGAGCGACGCCACGCGCCTCATCCCCGGCGTCTGCGGCGTCGTCCCCGGCTCCGTCCACCCGCAAAAGACCGGCGTCGAAGCCGGCCTTTCCGCCACCGGCGATATTTTCGAAGCCATCGCCCGCCGCGCCGGGTCCTCGGTCGCGGAGCTTTCGCGCGGCCTCGAAAGCTATCGCCCCGGCCAGACCGGCCTTCTCCGCCTCACTTGGGACAACGGCGACCGCACCGTGCTGGTGAATCCCGAGCTTGGCGGTGTTACTCTGGGCTGGAACTTGACGCACTCGCCCCAGGACGA
>JBGPGF010000015.1:0-26024 GCA_041483755.1 Terriglobia bacterium
GCAAAATCCTCCCAAGACCAGTGCCATAGCCGCGCCGCGCCGCAGGCGCCGCCGGAAGAACGCTACGCCGAATCCCGCAATCGTCAGCATTGCCAGCACCTCGAATAGAGTCAACATGGACTGCCATCCTTTCCAAAAAGCGCCCTGAAAGATCACCAGGCCGAGCAGGTTTGTTCCGCCAAATCCCGCCTGTTCGAGCTGTTGCGTCCAGGGTTCGATGTATCCCGTATAGAGGGCATAAACGCCCATCGCAGCAAAGCCAAACGCCGCCGCCCAAACCCATTGCCGGGAACGCTCCTCCCGTCCAGGAACCTTTGCCAGCCGGGCAGGCAGCGATTCTTCGTCTTCAAACATGGCGCGGGTCAGCAGGCGCGATTCGCGCTCCAGCGCGTGCAGCAGCGTGCGGCACGAAGGGCACTCTCCCGCGTGCGCGGAAACTTCCAGCGCGCGTGCGCGCTCGAGCTGCCCTTCGACGTACAACAGTCCCGTCATCTCGTCCACATGCCCGCCCATTGGGCCATGCTCCGGGCTCCCACGTTGGCTCATCGGGTCCCTCCCGCCGCCAGCGCGCTCGAACCTTCGAGCACCTGCCGCAGCTCATGCCGCGCGCGCAGCAGCACCACGCCCACAAAGGCGCGGCGCACTTTCAGCGCATCGGCGATTTCTTCGTAGCTCATGTCCGAGTAATACCGCAGCACCAAAGCCATGCGTGCCCGCGCCCCCAGCTTATCCAGCGCCCGCCGCACCTCTTCGCTGGTGCGCTGTTCGATCAGCCGCTCCAGTTGGTTTGGATCGGGATGTTCCAGCGGAAGTTCGTCCACATCCTCGGTCTCTTTATCCTGACGCACGCGCCGCCGCCGCAGCGTGTCCCAGCAGTGATTCGCGGCCACCTTGTACAGCCAGGCCGAAAACGGCCGGCCGGCGTCGTACTGTCCGAGATTCCTCTGAATCTTCATAAAGACATCCATCGTCGCGTCTTCCGCGTCTTCCTTGGCCGGCAGCGCCCGCCGGCAAAACCGGAAAATCGCCGGGGCGTACTCGCGGTAAAGCTCGCCCCACGCCTCGTTATCGCCTGCCCGGGCGCGGGCGACGGTTTCCGCGTGCTCCGTATTTGCCGGCGCGCTCATCCGTCCTGGTCTCGGCGCATCCATAAGCTAGTACGCAGAAGCCCCCTCAAATCTTTCACTTCGGGAATGCCTGGGCGGCATGCCCACCCCTCCGCTATATGGCGGACGCCACGTCGCGATGAATCTCCAGCAGCTTGATGAGCTCCTGATCTTTTGGGCGCCGCCCGAGGCCGCATTCCGTGGACACGCCGGTTGGTCCGGCGTAATGCCGCTTGAAAGCCGCCAGCCGCTTCACGCTGCCTTCGACGCCGTCCGTGTAGTGAACAAGCCCCGCGTAAACCGTGGCGTCGCCGATCTTCAGATCCCGCAGAGGTTCGAAGTACTTGTCGTCGCTGCGATGCCGCGGCACGGACATCTGCACGTGGTTGATCGGGCGAGGGGAAACCTCGGCTGCCTTGTTGGCCATGGCCACGCTGGTTGCCAGGTCCGCCGGGTCCTTGAAGTGCTTGTGGTGCAGATCGCCATAGCACAAATGCATGCCCACGGGCACCGCCGCCGGGATTTTCGCGTTCAGTTCGCGGATATAGCGTACAAAGCGGTCCATCGGATCGCCGTTGGGTTTGAACTGCATGGGCGGCATATCCGGCAGAAGGTCGCCATGCTCGAGCGCGGCCGTTTCCCAGTTGATGTCCCACTGCACAACCAGGTCGTCATGCGGGATCAGTTCGCACAGGCGCGCCACGTCGCGTTTCAGCACATCCACATAAGCATCAACCATCAGCTCCATGTTGCGCGCATTGTTGGTAAAGAGGCGCACGGCGTCGTCGGGGAATGGCAGGCATTGCTGGAAACGCGCCCCTCGCGGGATCACACCCTCTTCGCGCAAGCGGCGAAAAATTTTGTACGAAACCGCCGCCTCCGCGGGATAGCCGAGTGTTTCGATGGGCGAGAGCCTCTGCACGCCCGGCTTCACGCCCCACCACTGGAAGGAGTGATAGCCCGACGGAAGCCATTCGGGCATGCCCGCCGGCGCGTGTTCCGTCACCGGCCGGATCACTTCCAGATCAGGATGCTTCGCCCACGTATTCACGGCCACGAAGAAAATCCAAAACCGTCGCACGCCGGTTTCGCCGTCGGTCAGGCCGATGGCCAAGTCCCCTAGAATCGGGGCCACCGTCCGGAATATCTCCTCGGCGTTGTTGCCGGGGATTCCGCCGATCAACAATACGGGTTTGTTTGCTCTGGACATGGCCTCGCCCCCTCATTGTCGCCGTTGCTGCGTAACTCCGCGGCCCCGGTCGGCCTTGAATACTTCCGTGCCGGAAGTGGCGAATCTTACTATCGTCCGCAAAGTTTCGCTAGAACTAGCGTTACGCTTATAACAGTTCTTCTCTCCTTGTGGCACAGCCATTCCTGGCTGTGCGCTGCATCCTCAGGTAATCGAGGAACGCGCGACTCGAAATCCGTAGTCGGCGTACTTGAACTCCGGCGGAATACTGGAGCGCGCCGCGGTGCGCGTCACCTTAATGTGGTGCCGCCAGGAGCCGCCGCGCGACGCCCGGCGGCTGCCGTTCTTGGGCCCTTGCGGGTTTCGTTCTGGAGTGCGGGCGTAGTAGCCATCGTCGTACCAATCGGCGCACCATTCATGGACGTTGTCGCCGAGATTGTAGAGCCCGTAAGCGTTCGGCGCATACAGACCGACTGGTTCGGGTCCCAGCTTCCACCGCTGGGCATAATCGGGAGGCAGCTCAGGTGGCGCATCTCCCCACGGGTACAGCAACCCTTCCACACCGCCGCGCGCCGCGCGTTCCCATTCGGCCTCGGTAGGCAAGCGATAGCATTTGCCGGTCGCGCCGCTCAGCCAGTCGCAGTAGCCCGCCGCCTCGTGCCAGGACACCGCCACGACCGGCATCTTCGGATGATCGAAATTTGGATCATTCCAGAACTGCGGCGGAGGATTCTTCGTCGCGGCAAGGAAGCAGCCGTACTCCTCGTTTGTGGTCTGATGGGCGGCCAGCTCAAAAGCATCCACCCACACACGATGCACCGGCTTCTCATCATCGCGCCCCGTTTCGCAGCCCATCCCGAACCAACCCTCGGGGATGTGCACCATCACGGGCTCGATGACTTCCGTCTGCGCGTCGCTCAGAAGCTGAACTTCACGGCAATCTGAACGCCCCGAGGGCCTCCGCTGCCGAGGAATGGATAGCCGATCCCCACGTCGCCCGTCGCTGTCAGGCGCAATGACCCCTGCGAGCGTCCGTCCAGTCCAATGCCGTTGGGCGCGGCGTCGGCGATGAAGATGGGCAGGTACGGATTCGCGAAATTGGGGTGGTTGAAGAGGTTGTAAACCTCGAGACGGAGTTCGAGTTTCAAGTGTTCCGTGATGGGCGTGTTTTTGAAGATGGAGAAATCAAACTGCCGGAAGTGCGGCCCGCGCAGCGAGTTTCTTCCTTCGCTTCCGAAGTGCATGGAGTTGCCGGTCAGCGGGCTGAACATGCAATTTTGCGCGGACACGCCCGCACCGTCCAGGGTGCAGGGCACCGCGAACGCCGTCAGGTCCAGGAAATTGTTCGGGTCGTTCGGGTTGTAGCGAATCGCCCCGACCACGTCCGGCCGGCCGAAGAATTCACCGCTGCCGTCGTAGTCGTCCTGGAAATTATAGTTGAGATGGAACGGCTGGCCGGTCTGCACGGTCACGATGCCGTTCAAGCCCCAGCCATTCCGGAGCTTCGGCAAGCTACCATGGGAATCCGGGAACTCGTAGATGAAGTTCCAGGTCAAGCGGTTGCGCACATCGAAATTGGAATTGCCCCGGTTGTACTTGAGCGGTGCGGTGCTGTCATTGGGCTGCGCCGCATTGGGCACAAAGTCTTCACCGTCACTGGCATCGTCAATTGAGTGCGACCACGCGTAATTCACCGACGAAGTCAGCCCATGCCAGTCGTTAATTCTCCAGTTTGTCTGAAGCGCGTTGTAGTTCGAATTCGCCGAAGTCTCCTCGTAGTTCATGTACACAAACGAAGGATTGAGCGCCCCCGCCACGCAACACCCATTCGTATGGTAGTCGTAGGCGTTTATCTGTGCAGCGGTTGGCTGATTCAGGTCGCGGAAGCGGGACAGCTTGTGGCCATTCGAGCCCACGTAGCCGATCTGGAACACCGCGTGTTTGGTCAGTTCCTGCTGGAAGTTCAAGTTGAAGTTCTGCATGTACGGCGTGCGAAGGCGCTGATCCACGCCAAAGACATCACTCATCGCGGAAGCGCCGCCGTAGGCGGGCAACGTGGCGTCCAGCGCCCCTCCGAAGAGCCCCGCCGACGAGATGGGATTGGGCCCGAAACCCGCGTAGGCGGGTCCCGGATCGAACCCGCTGTTCCACGGCAGATGACCCATGAACATGTCCTGCGAGATTCCATCGTAGAACATGCCGTATCCGGCGCGGAGGACGGCCTTCCCCCGCCCCGTCAAATCCCAGGCCACGCTCACGCGCGGTCCCACGTTGTTATAGTCCGGCTGATACAGGCGGCCGATGCCCACTAGAATCGGAGCGCCGGTTATCGGATTGAAATTAGTGAAATTGCCGTTCTTTTCCTGCACCAGGCCGAAGTAGTCGTAGCGCAAGCCGATGTTCAGCACGATCGTGCGGCGGATGCGGATACTGTCCTGGATATAGACAGCATGGGAATTCTCGAAGGTATTCCGATTGGTGTTGCCCTGGCGCTGGGAGCCGCCATCGGGGACGCCGGCGATAAAGCTGTCCAGAGAATCGAAGTCCAGTTCACCGCGGAACTTGCGATTGAACATCTGCGAAATCGAAGTACGGCGGAATTCGTAGCCGAACTTGATGTCCTGCCTTCCCGTTTTCCAGGAAACATTGTCCATGTAGTGCCAATTGGAGTCCACGCGCTGGCGCGGGTCGCCGTTGTCGGCGCCGAGCGGCGCGACTCCCCCAACGACAATCTTGGGAAGGCCGAAATTGTATGGGCCCGCGTTGGGCGTCCCCGGAGCCACCGTAGTCAGGCCGATGGACGTGGGATCGAAGCTGCGATCCTCGGGGAAAAACCCTTCCGCGAAACGGTTCCAACCCAGACGCGCCTCGTTCACCAGCGACGGGCTGAGCACGGACACATAGGAAAGGGATACGAGCTGCACGCGCGTGGGCGTGGCGGTGTTGTAGCCCGGCACCAGTCCGCCCCCCACCAGCGCCAGCGGGAAGCTCTGATCGCTGTCCCCGAAGTAGTAGCGGCCAGTCAGCAGATTGTCCTTGGAGATTTGGTGGTCGATTTTGACGATGGCGCTGTCCACACGGTTGGAAAAGGGCGTGGCCAGGGAGACATTGCTTCCGCCATTGTTGTAGCAGTCGTTGCTGTTCGTCGGCTGCGGCCAGATCCTGTCCGCCTGCTGGAGAAGTTGCGCGATCACCGGATTCACCTCGTCTTCATTGTTTTCCGTGGCATCGGCGATGTTCTGCGCCGTGGGTACGCAGGCGGTGCTGCTCTCAGCGCCCTTTTCCCGCAGTCCCTCGTAGTCCACGAACAAAAAGGTCTTGTCCCGCATCAGGGGTCCGCCGAGCGAGCCGCCAAACTGGTTATTGTGGAAAGAATTCTGTGGCTGCGTGGCTCGGTCATTGAAAAAGTTTCGCGCATCCAAGGCGTTGTTGCGGAAAAACTCGAAGGCGGAGCCGTGCCAGACGTTAGTGCCGCTTTTCGTGACGATGTTGATCACCGCGCCGGCGCTGCGCCCGTATTCCGGCTCGAAATTCGACGCCACGCGCAGCTCCGCGATGGCTTCCACCGGCAGAATCGTCGCCGGCGTGCCGAAGACGCCCGCCTCGTTGATCGCCGGGTCGTTGCGGTACCCGTCGTTCATGTCCGTGCCGTCGAGCAGGTAATTGTTGGAGCGGCCGCGCGCGCCGTTCATCGAGAAAGTGCCGAACGAACCGGGAGAATCCGTGATGGCGTCCGGCGAACTGGTCGCGCCGGGAACGAGCAGAATCAGCTTCTGGAAGTCGCGCCCGTTCACGGGAAGATTCGTCACCACCTTGGCTTCGACGATGCCGCCGAGTGTGTTCGTGGTGGTTTCCACCTGCGGCAGCATGTCGCCGGTCACTTCAATCCTCTGGGCCAGCTCGCCCGGCTGGAGCACCACGTCGGCGCGGCGCTCGCTCGAGACTTCGACGCGGATCCCGCTGACCACGCCGGCGCGGAACCCGGCCTTTTCCACGGTGACCGTGTAATTGCCGATGGGCAGCTCGGGAACGGAATAGCTTCCGTCTTCACTTACGGTGACCACGCGCGTCAGCCCCGTATCGGTATTTTTCACGGTCACCTGCGCGCCGCTGGCCACCGCGCCGGAGCTATCCGTCACCGTGCCGAGAATCGTGCCGCGAAACGTTTGCGCCTTCGCCGCCGCGCCGCCAACGGCAAGCGCGACTACGGCAAACAATATCGCCACCCTACGCAGCCTGCGTGCCGCGCCATTTCCGCCATTCTGCTTTGCTGAATCGAAGTTCATAGACTCCCCCCAGAAAGTCCTTCTTCGGCGCCTTCTTCGAGAACGCCGCAATGCACTGCTCATTTGGAATAGGATTACACTAACCGCCCATCCGCAATAGCGTCAAGCAAGCTGCAACGATGTGTCTTGTCTCTTCTGGGAAACGCGGGGCCGGACGAGGAACTGGGTCCGTTGGGCAGCGGCACGGCTACTCCCTGCTGCGCATCGAATGCCATGCTCCTGAAAGTATGGCACAAGCGAAGTACCTGCGCTACGGAGAGTCGCTTTCGGCGCTGCGACGGATAGAGTAGATTGGAAGATTGCTCCGGGCCGCGCGAGGCTGCTGACTGACCGACGCGCCGGGTGAGACAGAGACACATGATTGAACACACTCCATCGCTGGTCCCCTCTCTGGTCATCGTGGGGCGGCCCAACGTGGGCAAGTCCACGCTCTTCAACCGCTTGACCAGCTCGCGCCGCTCCATCGTCACCAACGAGCCGGGCATCACCCGCGACCGCATCTATGGCATCGCCGAATGGAGTGGGCGGAAAATCGAGGTCGTTGATACGGGCGGCATCGTGCCGGAAGACCGGGCGCTGATCCCGCAGGAAATTCTGCGCCAGGCGCGCGTGGCCATCGAGAAGGCCGCGTTGCTGGTGATGGTCGTGGACACGCAAGCCGGGCTGACGCCGCTCGACCAGGAATTGGCGCGCGTTCTGCGCAGCACCGGCAAGCCATTCGTCGTCGCCGCCAACAAGGTGGATACGCCGCGGCAGGAAACGCAGGCGGGCGTGTTTCACGCCCTGGGCGTGCCCGTCTTCACGATTGCCGCGGAGCACAGCACGGGCATAGCCGAGCTGCTGGACGCCGTGCTCGAACGCATGGACACCGTGGAAGTCCCCCCGGATGCAGTCGAGAAAGACGTCGTCGAGGTGGCCATCATCGGACGGCCAAACGTGGGCAAATCCACGCTGCTGAACCGGCTAGTGGGCGAAGAACGCTCCATCGTTTCGCCCGAGCCGGGCACGACGCGCGATACCGTGGACACCGAAATTCTCCACGACGGCCGAACGTATCGCTTCGTGGATACGGCGGGGATTCGCAAGAAGGGCAAGACGAAGCTGGTCGCCGAAAAGCTCAGCGTGGTGATGGCGCGGAAAAGTCTCGAGCGCGCCGACGTAGCGCTGATGGTCGTTGACGCCGAGCAGGGGGTGACCCAGGGCGACGCGCAGATTGCCAGCTACGCAGAGCAATCCGGCCGGTCCGTGATTATCGTAATGAACAAGTGGGACCTCGCCGTTGCGGCGGCAAAGGAAGCTGCGGCGCGCTCCGCGGCCGCCGCGAACAAGCCCAAGCGCGGGAGTGGCGCGAGGATGGAGCCGCGCACGTTTGACGAAGGCAAGCTCCTGATTGACTACGAAATGATGATCCGCGCGAAACTCAAATTTCTGAGCTACGCGCCCATCGTTTTCATTGCCGCGCACTCCGGCGACCGCACGGAGAGGCTCTACCCGCTGATTCGCCAGGTAAGCGACGCGCGCCGCCGGCGCATCTCGACGGGAGAACTGAACCGCTGGCTGGAGAGCGTGGACCTGCAACGCGGCTCGACTCCCAAAGCGCGCCCGGTGAAGATCTACTACGTGACGCAGGCCTCGTCTTCGCCGCCGACGTTTCTGCTCTTCACCAATCAAAAGCAGCCGCTGCATTTCAGCTACGAGCGATTCCTCGAGAATCAGCTTCGCGGGCAGTTTGGGTTTCTTGGCGCGCCCGTGCGCTTCATCCAGCGCGTCCGCGATCGCAGCGCCCGACCGCCGAAAACGAGAAGCGACAAGCGAAGCGGTGGACGTTGACACATGAGAGTTTTGACTTAGGATAGGGATGCCCCCCAGCGGATAAACGCCATGGCGCACAACGGACAATCCGCGCAGCTTGCAGCCGAGAAGGAACTTTTCCGCATCGGCGAAGTCAGCCGCCTGACCGATACCAAGCCCTTCGTCCTGCGCTACTGGGAGACGGAGTTTCCGATGCTGGAGCCGGTGAAAAGCCCCAGCGGCCACCGGCTGTACCGCCGCGAAGACGTCGAGATGGTCATGAAGATCAAGCGGCTGCTGTACGACGAGGGATTCACGATTGCCGGGGCGCGACGGCATTTGCGCGATCACAATGGCGCGGCGGAAAGCGAGCACGCCGCGAGCGCCGCGGGGCCCGCGCAAGCGCAGCTCAGCCGGAAATTGCTGCTCGATCTACGCGACGCGCTGCGAGGTTTCTTGACGCTTCTCGAACGGCGGTGATAGCCTTGAAGTGTTAGTCGGTCGGGACGTAGCGCAGCCTGGTAGCGCGCACGCTTGGGGTGCGTGAGGTCGCTGGTTCAAATCCAGTCGTCCCGACCATTTTCTCTTCCAGAAACGCGCACTCCGCGCCGTTTCCCCGCTGGACCACTCTCGCGTAAACTGGTGAAGGAACGAATCGCAAAGACCAATGCCGCACATTCTGCTGACAAACGATGATGGGATTCAAGCCGAAGGGCTGCGCGCGCTGGCCGCGGCGCTGGAGGATTTGGCCACGGTCAGCATCGTGGCGCCGAGCGCAGAACGAAGCGGCGCGGCGCAATCGCTGACGCTGCGCCAGCCGATCGTATGCCATCCCTCGGGGCCGCGAAAGTGGGCCGTGGACGGCACGCCGGCGGACACGGTGATCGTGGCTCTGCACAAACTTTTGCCGGAGCGGCCGGACCTGGTGATCTCCGGAATCAATCACGGCGCGAATCTCGGCGAGAACGTCTATTACTCCGGGACCGTGGGGGCGGCGCGCGAAGCGGCCATTCATCATTTACCTGCGTTTGCGATCTCGCTGGCTTCGAAGAAGACGCCGGCGCAGTTCGAATCGGCGACACGCATAGCGCGTTCCGTGGCGGAATTGATTTTGCGCGAAGGCCTGCCGCCGCAAGTGTTGCTGAATATCAACGTGCCCGAGCCGTGGGAGGGCGCGGTGCGCTTCACGCGGCAATCGAAAAAAATCACGCGGAATCATTTGATCGAAGGAAAAGATCCGAAAGGGCGCGATTACTTCTGGCTGTCCGAACAGCGCGTGAATCAAGACATCGAACCGGACACGGACTACGCCGCGATTTTCGCGCACGCGGTGTCCATAACCCCTCTACACCTCGATCCCACGCACGATGAATCGTTGAACCATCTGTCGCATTGGGCGCAAGCACTCGAAGCGGCGTTTGCGCGATAGAGATGGAAGGGCACGGCGTGCCGTGCCCTACAGGAATTCAATCCACTCAGAAATGCGCGCTAAAATGGATATGCGGGAGGCAGAAACGCGTGGACGGCGAGGAAGATTCCCAGGCAGAAACTGAATGCGCCAGCGGTTAAGCGCAATGCACGCAGCCAGCCGAGGCGCGCGGCCGCTCTGCCGAGCGGCGCGCCGAGGACGGCGCCGAATCCGGCCATGCCGAGCAAGGCTCCACTGCCGAAGATGAGCAGGTAGGCGATGCCGAGCGCGCGCGAGGGAATTGTGGTGAGAATCAAGAGCGTGAGGCTGGCGGTGCCGGCTAGGCCGTGGGCCATGCCGACCAGCAGCGGACGAAGGCCTTTGCCAGGCGTGACTTTGGGAACGTGGTCGTGCGGGTCTTCCGCGCGCGAAGGCGAGTGCGCCGGCGAATGGGCGTGCGCCGCGGATGCGAGTTCGTGAAAATGAAGATGGGCATGCGCGTGGCCGGCGTGTTCGTGAACGTGAAAATGATACTGGCCGCGCATGGCGAGAAGAATGGCCCGCGCGCCGAGAGCGATCAGGACCAGCGCGACGAGGAATTCGAACGTCCAGGAGATGCGCGGCGTGATGGGCAGTCGGAAGACAATCAGAATCGCGCCCAGAACAAACAAGGTGAGCAGATGACCGAGTCCCCAGAACGCGCCGACGATTGCGCCGCGGCGCACGCCGTGAGTGTCCGTGACCAGCGTGCTTACGGCTGCAAGGTGGTCGGCTTCCGTGGAGTGTTTGAGGCCGAGAACGAAGCCGAGAAGTAGCGTCAGAAGAGCAGAGGTGGCCATGCGCGTTCAGTATAGCGAAAACGGTGCGCAGAGCGCATGCGAATTGCTCTCTGAAATCGTCCGCCAGGCGCGCTCTGCTCTCCGCCGGAGGTTCGGCGGCGAGTGAGCGTTCGAACAAGCTACGATGTGGCCGTGGTGGGCGCGGGTGTTTTCGGCGCGTGGACGGCGCGGCAACTCGCGGGCCGGGGGAAGCGCGTCCTCCTGGTGGATGCGTATGGCCCGGCGCACGCGCGCGCCAGCTCGGGCGGTGAATCGCGGATCATCCGCATGGGCTACGGCCCGGACGAGCTGTACACGCGCTGGGCGCAGCGCTCGCTGGTTCTTTGGGAAGAATTCTTTGCCGCCACGCGCCAGACGCTTTTTTGCCCCACCGGTGTCCTCTGGCTCGCGCGTTCGAACGATGCTTATTTCCGGCAAACGGCGGAGACTCTCTTGCGTTGCGGCGTGGATTTCGCGCGAATGAGCCGCGATGTGCTGGAGCGAAGGTATCCGCAGTTTTCGTTCGAAGGCATTGAAGAAGGGCTCCTGGAGTCCGAAAGCGGAGTGTTGCTGGCCCGGAGGTCGGTCCAGGCGGTTGTTGACGACGCCGTGCGCCAAGGCGTCAAATACCGCCTCGCAGCGGTGGATGCACCACGCGGCCCGAGGCGCGTCGATGCCATTAGAACCTCGACTGGCGAGCGCATCTCCGCCGATTCTTTTGTTTTCGCCTGCGGCCCGTGGCTCGGCAAGGTTTTCCCGGAACTGCTCAGTCCGCGCATTTTCCCCAGCCGGCAGGAGGTCTTTTTCTTTGGTGTCCCCTCCGGAGACCCGCGCTTTGCGCCGCCGCATATGCCCACGTGGCTGTTCTTGGCGGAAGAAGTTTACGGAATGCCGGACATCGAGGGGCGCGGGATCAAGATTTCGTTCGACCATCACGGAGAGCGCGTGGATCCCGACACGCAGATGCGGATCGTCTCGCCGGAATCCGCCGAACGGATGCGCCGCTATGTGGCCAGGCGGTTTCCCGAGTTGCGCGAGTCTCCCGTCGTGGAAACGCGGGTCTGCCAGTATGAAAACACGTCGAACGGGGATTTCTTGATTGATCGGCACCCGGAGATGGAAAACGTCTGGCTCGTGGGCGGGGGGTCGGGCCACGGGTTCAAGCACGGCCCCGCGCTGGGCGAATACGTGACGCAGCAACTCCTGGGCGAAACCGCACCGCAACCGCGCTTTGCGCTGGCAAGCAAGCAGACGGTGCAAGAGCGGGCGGTATATTGATGGGAGCCACCACTGCAGCTTCCTCGGTGGAATCGGAGCGTCCGGTGGAGGCAAGCGAGCTTAGCGGCTCCCGTCGAAGTGGCCGTCAGAAGTGCAGGACAATTCCCGTGGACACGCGGATGTTGTTCTGCCTGGTTTTGCCAAAGTCCGTGGCAGAAAACCTTGTCTGCAGAAAGTCCGCCTGAACGCGCCAGCCCAGCACATGAAAAAGGCGGTAATCGAAGCCGCCGCCCACAGCGGTAGCGAACGCGGTGTCCGTGGCGACGCCGCTGGCAGTCACCTTTCCAACTCCGAACAAGGCATGGGCGAACGGCCTGATTTTTCCGGCAGAGAAAGAAACTCGCGGGCCAAGCAGGAAATTGTATTCCTTGACGTTTGACCGAATGGGCGCACACGGGGGAAGCAAAGGCAAGGCGCAGGGGTTTACAAAATCCTGCGTGCCATAATGACCGCTCACATCGGCGACGATGCCCACAAAGGGGAAAATCTTGGCCTCGAGCGATCCATTCCAGCCGTTCAGGTCCGCGCGGCCAAGTGTCGAGAGATCGCTGCGGGAGTAGGAATAACCCAGGAAGGCATTCCCCTTGGTCGGAATTTGAGCGCTTGCCGCGGTGGCGAACAGCAGCAGAGTAATGACAATTCCAGCCAGTTTAGACACGAGTGTCTCCTTCTTCCATCAGGATGACTGGGCAGGGGTTTCTCCCTTTTAGGATACGGCCCCGATAAGAATGGATGCCGTTCATTTACTGCGAGTTGCCAATCTCGCAAGGCCTGCGGCCCCTACCGTCAACTTGCAGGCCGCCAGTTGACAAGGCATGAAACTTTCGGCGAGTCTGTACGTCTGTAAGGTGGGGTGTTTTGTGTTTGTCCGTCTGTGCCTGCCGTCGTTTCTGCAACGTGGAGGAAACATGCACGAACTGAAGAATTGGGTTTGGCGCGCGCTGAGTGCCCTGCTTGCAGCGCTGGCGCTTGCGGCAATCCCCGCAGGGGCGCGCCCACCGGGGACGGAGTTTCGCGTGCCCGTGGAGTACTACAAGCTTTCGAACGGACTACGCGTGGTTCTCTCGCCGGATCACACGGCGCCGACGGTTTGCGTGGCCGTTTATTACCACATCGGGTTTCGAATTGAGCCGAGGGATCGCACGGGTTTCGCGCATCTGTTTGAACACATGATGTTTCAGGGGTCGCAGAACCTGGGCAAGATGGAGTTCATCAAGCTGGTGCAGCAGAACGGCGGGATTCTGAACGGCTCGACGCGGTTCGACTTCACCAATTATTTCGAGGTTCTGCCCGCCAACAAGCTGGAGACGGCGCTGTGGGCGGAAGCGGACCGCATGGGAGGCCTGGCGGTCACGGACGCGAATTTGAAGAACCAGCAGGGCGTGGTGAGCAACGAGGTAAAGGTCAACGTGCTTAACCGCCCGTACGGCGGGTTTCCGTGGCTGGACATGCCGCAGTATGCGAACAGCAACTGGTACAACGCGCACAATTTTTACGGGGAGCTGAAAGACATCGAAGCGGCCACACTCACCGACGTGCAGTCCTTTTTCAAGACGTACTACGCGCCGAACAACGCCGCGCTGGCGATTGTGGGCGATTTCGATGCCGCCGATGCCAAGCGCCTAGTGGAAAAGTATTTTGGGCCCATCAAGGCGACGGAGCTGCTGCCACCGCCGCCGGATCTGACGGAACCAAAGCAAGGGAAGGAGAAGCGCGCCACGAAGCTGGATCCACTGATCAACCGGCCGGCGCTGGCCGTGGCCTATCACATGCCGGGGCGCAACACGCCGGAATACTACGCGATGGGACTGATTGACCAGATCCTGCTGGAGGGCGATGACAGCCTGCTGCATCAGGAACTGGTGCAGAAGCGCGGATGGACGGACAACGTGGGCGGCGGCATCAACATGCTGGGCAATCTATACAACTACAACGGTCCGATGCTCTTGACGGCGTATCTGATCCACGATCCCGCCACGACGCCGGATGCAATTGTGGAGGCCTTCGAAAGCACGATCGAGCCGCTGCGCGCCAAACCGGTGGACAAGAAGACGCTGGACCGCGCGCTGGTGAAGCTGCGCTCGGACCTCTATGACAACATCGGAAATCTGGGCGGCTTCGGCCTGGCGGATCTGCTGGCCAGCCTGGCACTGTTCGACGACAATCCGGCGCGCATCAATTCGCTGGTGGGCGAGTTCGAGAAAGTGACGCCGGAGCTGGTGCAAAAGACAGCGCAGGAATACTTGGTTCCGGCAAACCGCACGGTGCTGATCGATCAACCACAACCCAAACCCGCTGCACCCGCAGCTCCAGCGGCGCCGGAGAAGAAGCCGTGAGGCCGTCCAGCAGGGATGGAAAAGGGAGACAGCACATCATGAATCACACGGAGAGGAAACAATCGTTGCTGGTTGTGACCATTCTGGCGCTGGCGGCTGCGCCGGCGTTTGGGCAGGAAGCGCCGAAACAGACGCCACCGCCCGGCGGTCCGCCAAAGGCCTTCACGGTTCCGGCGAAGCAGACGTATTCGCTGCCGAACGGCCTGCAGGTCACGCTCGTGCTCTACGGCAATTTGCCGAAAGTGACCGTCGTGCTGGTGGTGCGCGCCGGTAGCCTCAATGAGCCGGCGGAACAACATGGCATTGCCGGTCTCACGGGCGACCTGCTGAAGGAAGGAACCGTTTCGCGGGCCTCGAAGCAGGTTGCCGAAGAGGCGGCGCGGATGGGCGGCGCACTGGGCATCGGTATGGGCGAAGACGAGAGCTCGGCGGAGCTGGATGTGCTCTCGGAATTTGGCCCCGATGCCGTGCGGCTCGTCGCGGACGTTGCGCAGCACCCGCTGCTGCCCGAATCGGAGTTCGCGCGGCTGAAAAACGATTTGCTGCGGCAGATTGCCATCGCGCGCACGGTCCCGCAGCAGATTGCGCAGGAGCGCTTCCGCAAATTGCTCTATGGGAGCCACGCGTACGGCCAGACCATTCCGTCGCCGGAAGAGGTGCAGAAATTCACGATTGACGATGCCCGGAAATTCTACGGGAGCAATTTCGGCGCCGCGCGCGGGCATCTCTACGTCGCGGGCCGGTTCGATACGGCGGCCATCAAAAAGTCGATCGCCGAGGGCTTCGGCGGATGGGCGAAAGGCCCGGCGGCGCTGATGGATGCGCCGAAACCGAAGATGCAGCGCGTGCTGGACGTCACCGACCGGCCGGGCGCCGCGCAATCGAGAGTGAACGTGGGTCTTCCCGTTCCCGACGCGACCAGCCCGGACAACATTCCCCTGTCGGTGGCCAACACGCTGCTGGGCGGCTCTTTCGGCTCGCGCATCACTTCCAACATCCGCGAGCAAAAGGGCTACACGTACTCGCCGTCCAGCCAGGTGTCGCGCCGCTATCACGACGCCTACTGGATGGAAGGTGCGGACATCACGACGGCATCCACCGGCCCGGCATTGACCGAGATTTTCAAAGAGATCGAGCGCTTGCAGAAGGAGCCGCCTTCGCCCGATGAGCTTGCCGGGATTCAGCGCTATATGTCGGGAGTGTTCGTCATTCAGAACTCTTCGCGGCAGGCGTTGATTGGGCAACTGCGCTACGTGGACTTCCAGGGACTCGGCGACGATTACCTGAAGACTTTTGTGCAGAAGGTGAACGCGGTGACGCCGGCCGACGTGCAGCGGATGACCGCGCAGTACATCAAGCCGGAGCAGATGACCATTGTGGTCGTGGGCGATAAGGCGAATATCACAGAGCAGCTCGCGCCGTTTGCCGCGGCGCCGGCGGGCGCAAACCCGTAAGCGGTCAGGTCTTTGAAGGGCGGCGGCGAAATACCGGTGTGAGGGGAGCGCGCATCCGCCGGCGCGCTTTTTCCGCGTAGAGATTTTCATCGGCTTCCGCGAGCAGCTTCTCGATGCGTTCCCCGCCGCCACGGTAGATGGAAATGCCGATGCTCGCGGAAATCGGCGGCTTCTCATCGTCATTCGCCATAACTTCCCGAATGCGCTCGGCAACGTGCTTGGCTTCCTCCTCCCGCGTTTCCGGGAGAACGAGGGCAAATTCGTCGCCACCAAAGCGCGCGGCCGTGTCAATCGCGCGGCAATGAATGCGCAGGATGTCCGCGGTGCGGCAGAGCGCCCGGCTGCCGGTGAGATGGCCATGCGTGTCGTTGATCTTCTTGAGGCCGTCTAAATCGAGCAGCAGGACGGCGAACGGCCGGCCGTTGCGATTGGTACGTTCCGTCTCGCTTTCGAGAACGTCCAGCAGGCGGCGATGGTTCGCGAGACCCGTGAGGGAATCGCTGGCCGCGAGCTGGTGGACCTGCTCAAACAGGCGCGCATTCTCCAGGAGGGCGCCGCCGAGCGCGACCCCATAACTCGTGACCATGAGCGCCTGAGCAAAAGCGAACGGCGCATCAAGGAGCTTATCGGACTGGCTGGCCGCCAGCTGCGCCGCCAGGTTCAGCCAGGCAGCCGCATAAATCGTGCGGTCAAACGAGGTTCCGTCACCATGGACGCGCCGCCGGTAGAGAAAGATGGCGAGGAGAAAGAGCACCGCCGGCAGGAATTGCAGGGGATTGGGCACGATGGCGCCGGCGTGCGGCGAGACATCCCGCGGAAGATGGCGCAGGGCCGCGGTGATCAGATACGTCAGCGCCACAACCGTAAGCAGGGTGCCCGCAATCTCCACCTTCGTATGCCGCGAGCGCGGCAGAAACCGCGCGACGAGAATGGCAACGACGAGCAAGACCGCGAGCAGCATCCGGCTGACCCACCACACCACGAGCGCGCCGAGGAGGCTGTTTGGGCTTTCGCGCAGAAATGGGAATAAGAGGACACTCGACGCGACCAGCACGGCTCCCGAGAGGAGGAAGCCGGCTCCGAGAATCAGCGAGATGCGGTCCTGCGTGCCCTGGAAGCGCACCAGGGTGACGGCGGCAAAGACGGTCGCCAGAAGGCCCGTGACAAGATGCAAGTAGCCCTGCAGGATGGGGTCCGGCAGGAAGGTGACGCGCCTCAGCCAAGCGGCAAAAACAATGACCGCCAGGAAGCCCGCGGCGTGGTAGAGCCAGACGGAGGAGAACGGGCGGTTCGAGGCCAATAAGGCCTCGTCCACAGAGCTTTCGCCGGGGAGGGCGGGGCGTCCTTTCTTGGATGGGCGCGTCATCGTCAGATTCACGAAGGAATCTCCCAACTAGAATGAATGAGAAGGCCCGGCTTTGGAAACTGTACGAAAGTGCAGGTGTCCGGACGGCTGTGGATTTCAGCGATTTCGCAGTATGCGGGCACGACGTATCCTGAAAATCTCATGCTATTTAGATGCTTGATTGGGGCGGCGCGTTTCCAGGCGATCGTAAACGCGGTGTAACCTTTTTGCTTGCGCGGCACGCGAGATTCCTTCAGAGTGCGGCGCGGTTGCTTCCGGCACGGCACGAACTCTTTGAAGGGAGAAGCGCTTGAGCAGCGAAACGACAAGCGGGGGACCGCGCCTGCGGCGCACGCTGACGCTGTGGGACTTGATTCTTTACGGCGTGATCGTGATTCAGCCAGTGGCTCCGATGTCCGTCTTCGGCGTCCTGAGCGAACGCGGCCGCGGGCACGTGGTGACGGCCATATTGATCGCCATGGTGGCGATGCTCTTCACCGGAATCAGCTATGGAAGGATGGCGCGGGCGTACCCCAGCGCCGGATCCGCGTTCACGTATGTGGCGCAGGAAATTCATCCGGCCGCCGGTTACGTCACCGGGTGGAGCATGGTGATGGATTACATGCTCAATCCGCTGATCTGCACGATTTGGTGCGCGGGGCAGGCGCATGACTTCGCGCCCGGCGTTCCGGTGTGGACCTGGAAAATATTCTTTGCAGCCGTCTTTACGCTGCTGAACATTCGCGGCGTGAAGACATCGGCGCGCATCAACGCGGGGATGGCGGCCGGAATGGGTGCCGTTATCGTGGTGATTTTCGTGGCCGCGACGCGCTATATCTTCGGCCACGCGCACACGGATGCAAACTTTTTCACGCGGCCCTTTTACGATCCGCAGACGTTTAGTTACGGCGGACTGTTCGGGTGCACGTCCATTGCCGTGCTCACCTACATCGGCTTCGACGGCATCTCCACGCTTTCCGAGGAAGCGGAGAATCCGCGCCGCAATATCATGATGGCGACGGTGCTCACGTGCGTCGTCATCGGCCTGCTTTCCGCCGCCGAAGTTTACGCCGCGCAGCTCATTTGGCCGGCGTCGCAGCCGTTTCCGAACGTGGATACCGCCTACGTTCATGTGGCAGGCCGCGCGTGGGCGCCGCTGTTTGCCGTCGTGGGCTGGACGCTCTTGCTCGCCAATTTCGGGTCCGGGATGGGCGCGCAACTGGGCGCGGCGCGTTTGCTCTATGGGATGGGCCGCAGCAATGCACTGCCGAAGTCGTTCTTCGGCGCGGTGGACGCGAAGCACCACGTACCGCGCAATAATGTCTTCTTCGTCGGCGCGATCGTGCTGATCGGCTCCTTTTTTCTCAGCTTCGGGCTGGGCGTGGAAATGCTCAATTTTGGCGCGCTGATCGCGTTCATGGGCGTTAACGCCGCGGCGTTTCTGCGCTACTACGTCCGCGCGCCACGGAAGAAACTCTGGAACCTTATTCCGCCGGTGCTCGGGTTTCTCATCTGTCTCGGGCTATGGCTGAATCTGAGCCGGCCGGCCAAGCTGTATGGTTCGATCTGGATGGCGCTCGGGATCGCCTTCGGCGTGTGGAAGACGCGCGGATTTCGCGCTTCGCTCGACTTCGAGCTACCACAGGAATAGGATTCCGGGAGGAGAGCATGCGGGCCGACCGTCCGCAGACGAATATGGATGCAGATAAAATGAGGGAGCGCACATGAAAGCACTTCTGAGGACCCTTGCGATTGTAGCCTGCCTGTTTCTGATTGGTCAGACAGTGAGGCATGCCTACATGCTTTGGTTTGAACCACGAGCGTCAGTTCTGGATAAGTACGATAAGCCCCTGAAGGACGAGATTGCAGCTGCGGCATCAGTCGATGAGCTCCTGCGCCGCTACGAACCTGTCCGCAAGGAGGCCGACCGCGTAAGAGCGGAACGGCGAGCTGCTAACCGGGAAGTCGGGTACAACGACGAGTCGGAGCCTTTCAAGTCGGAGCGCGCACTCCGGGATGCCATCACGAGTTGGGAGGAGCGGGCGAAGGAGGTCCGCGCACTCCATTTCTACTGGTTTGTGGGTCTGTTCTTTGCGGCGCTGGGAGTGACATTCTACCTGTGGAGAAACCGCTGGCTTGGCGTCACCCTCGTGATTGTCGGCTTCTCCGAGTTCATCTACTGGACCAGTCCGACTTTCCTGGGGTCTACGCGCGAGTTTGATCGCCTCTTGCTGCACAAATTGGTGTTCTCTCTGGTGTCTGCGGTTCTGTTGGGGCTCGCTATACATCTTCTCGGCGTCTTTAGCGAAGAAAAGAGTGACTCTCGATAGAGTGGTACCGACCAAGGACAGGATGAGGCTGACCTATCGTGCCTCGGCAGTGGGAACATCGGTCTCCGCAGCATTTCTGCGCTTATCGATGACATCAACGTGATGGATGACATCCGCTGCACAAGCTTTCGCCCGTTCGGTTCGAGGAACACTCAATGCGTGGGCGTTGGCGTGACGTTCCAGCCGTCTATGGCGAGGACGGGCTGGGCGCCGGCTAGATCGGCCCTGTGGAAGCGGACACTCATTTCGCGTTTTTCGCCGGGGAGGAGCGAGAAGTAGTTGTCTTCCCAGAAGATAGGCAACACCTCTTCACCGTCCGCGCCGCGCAGGAGACGCAGGCGGACCAGAAATGCCAGCGACGCGGCTGGATTTTGTACCGTGACGTGGGCGACGCCCTCTTCATGGCCATCCTCAACGTGTAGCGATGATTGAAGCGCCACTTTCGGCAGGGTTTCGAGCGCGGTGAAATCCGCGTAGGAGCTGATCGGCGTGTGATACCAATCCGTTTTTTCCCATTGCAACACGTCGGGCTTGGTCGAAAGCCAATAGAAATTCCGGCTCACGACGCGCACCGATGAATCGTATAGGCGGAGACTGAGAAAGTACGATGTCGAAATGTTTTCTGGGACGGGGACGGTGAAGGCGCGGACGACGCCGTCGGCCGGGACATCCACGCTTGCGGTGCGCGAGAAACGCTCCTTCATGTCCATGTCGTAGAGCTTGGCCTCAACCTTCAGGCCTGCAAGAGGCTTGAACTTTTCGCTGACGACGGCCACGGTGCGATCGTTGTAGGAAAATTGCACGTGCACGGGTTCGAGGGCGAGCTTGGTGCCGTAATAGCCGCCGGCGGGACGCAGGTAGTAGTCGTAAAGATGCCAGATCAGGCCGGGCCAGGCGTTGTTCAGCATCCATTGGATGACGCCGGTTGCGCGGTATTTGTTGCGGCCATAGGCTTCGAACATGGCGCGTTCGCCTTCGTAGGCCACGGCCTGCGATTGCCAGGCGAAGTCGGAGACGTCTTTCGGTTTGCCGTAGCGTTCTTCAAGCGCGCGAGTGTAAGACTCAATGTTCTTGAACTGGCCGCCAGCCGAGTGAAAGTCCCAGACTTCGTTGGCCGGCCAGAGTTTTTCCGGCGGAAACATTTTCTTCAGGGATTCAAGCGGCGGGACGGACGGGCCGGGGCTCGTCTCCGTGTTGAAGCCGAAAGCGCCGCCGGCTTTCGCGGTATCGAGCAGCCAGTAATTCGGCGGGACGTAGTCGTAAGGGCCGGGCATCCTCACACCCGTCGCACCGGTCACGGCGGCGGACTTCTCCGACGCAGAAGAAAGCACCGGCTTTGGCCAGTCGGTCTGCTTCATGACATCGAGATAGGCGCGCTCGCGTTCAGGGGGCGGCGGAGTGTCGCTGCCATTGAGCCAGACGAAAACGCTGGGATGCCCCCGCAGGCGGAGCGCCTGGTCGCGCAGGGATTCGAGGGAAACGCGGCGATTTTCGCTGCCCCACTGGGTCCACTTTTCCCAGGCGTCGCAGCAGCACCAGCCCGCCATGATCAGAATGCCTTCGCGGTCGGCCCGCTCGAAGAAGTCCTCGTCTTCGAGTTTGCCTTCGAGACGAATCGCGTTGAGTCCCATCTCCTTGATGTAACGGAATTCAGCGTCGCGGCGGGCCGGGTCCACGCGCAGGAGCATGTCCGGCGTCCACCCGGCGCCGCGCACCAGCACAGGGCGGCCGTTCACGCGAAACAGGCGGTGGCCTTCGGGAGTGAGCTCGGATGTGGTTTCAACGATGCCGAAGCGCGCGGATTGCGAATCGGAGGACGCGCCGTCCGCGGTCACAAAGTCGAGCGCCAGCGTGTGCAGATACGGCGTTCCCAGGCGAAACGGCCACCAGAGGCGCGGCTGGTTCACGAGGAGCGAGGCATGCTCTTCCGGAGTGAAGGTGACCGTGCGGCTTTCGCCCGCGGCCAGTTCCACTTCTTGCGCGAACTCGATGGTCTTCGCTGCGCCGAGGATTTTACCGCGTAGTGTTCCGCGGACGGCCTGGAGAGAGATGTTACGCAACTCGACGCGCACGGTGAGATGAGCGGAGTCACGCGAGGGAGGATTCAGCTTCGTTTCGACGAACGGATGCCGGACGGTGACAGGCCCAGTCGCCGAGAGCACTACTTCCTGCCAGAGACCCATGTCCTTGTCTGGCGGAGCGGGGTTCCAGTCCACGAAGGTGATGCCCAGCTCGGCGGCGCGCGGCGCGGAGACTTCCACGGCCACGGCGTTGGGCTCGCCGGGATGGACATAGCGCGTCACATCGAACTCATAGCGGCGAAACGCGCCGGCGATTTCGTTCGAACCGGCCGCGAGCTGGCCGTTCACCCAGATATTCGCACGGTAATTGATGCCGCGAAAGGCGAGCCAGACTGTATTTCCGCGGTAGTTCGCGGGCACCGTGAATTCGGTCCGGTACCACCACGGTTTCGCGAAGGGGCTGTCGTCCGGCATCTCCTGGTTCGAAAAATTCGAGCCGATGGCATATTTCATTCCGGGGAATGTGCGCAGGTTCATGCCGAAACCCGGATCGGGGAGGACGCCGTCTTCAACCAGCGCGGCGACAACCGTATTCGGGACCTCAGTCTTGTGCCAACCCGTGGCGGCGAATCCGGGCCGGGAGATTTGAACGCCAGTCGCACCGGCTTTTTCCGAGGATTGAATTGCCCAGGCGTGGCGCAGCGTTATGGACTCTTGCGCGCGCGTTGCGGCGGGCGCCAGACCAATCACGCCTCCCAGCGCCATCAACAACCGAAATAACTGTTTCATGAAGGCATTCCACCCGTTCGCGCAGCAAACCAGATTCCGCCGCGTAGTCTAGCCCGCTACGGAGCGCGGGAACAAGCGGGCACTCGCATTTCGTGTGCCGTATATCCCGCGCTTGACTTTGCTGGCGGCTCGCCGTAGTCTCCCGCCAGTTCCCTCTCGGACCAAGCAAGCGAACGATTCCAATGCATCGAAGGAGGACGTGATGGGCAAGATCAACTGGGCCCGTGTGATCCTTGGCGGACTTCTGGCCGGAGTGGTCATCAACATCTTCGAGTACGTCACCAATGGTGTGGTGTTAAAGAATGACTGGGAAGCGGCGATGAAAGCTCTGGGGCGGGAAATGCCCGCGCACGCCATTCCCATATTCATCGTTGGAAGTTTTCTCGCCGGCATTGGCGTGGTCGCGCTCTATGCGCTGGCCCGCCCGCGGTGCGGCCCGGGCGTGAAGACGGCGGCCAGTTGCGGTTTCTTCTACTGGGTTTTCGCCTATGCGCTGTGCAACGTCGGCTTTGGGGCGATGGGATTTGTCCCGCTGCGCATGCTGGTGATCGGCACTCTCGTGGGCCTGGTGGAGCTGATCCTGGCATCCATCGCGGGAGCTGCGGTTTATAAGGAGCAGGCCTAGACCGCATATCTTACAAAAGCACAGAGAGAAGGGGCGGAACGCAAGCCGGGCCGATTCGTGGATGCAGCGGGTGAATGATGTGCGAGCCTGCAGGCCAGGGGCTAGGAATAGCTGCGTTCCACGGCGGCGTCAGATTCCGGGCCACAAACGGCGTGCACCACTTCAAAGCGGCTGCGGGCATTGAGCTGGCGGAGAATACGGTGCATGTGATTCTTTACGGTAAACTCCGAGAGATGCAGGCTCGCGGCGATCTCCTTGTTCATTTGCCCGCGCGCCACCAGAGTGATCAACTGTTGCTGCCGCCGCGTTTCCCGTGGACGGCCGGAAGTGTTTCAATAGTCGCTGGTGGGGAGGGAAGGGGAGAGGGAGAGAATCATGCCGCGACGTGCACTGGTGGCCGGGATCGCAGCCAAGACGCTCGAAAGCATTGAACGCGCCGAGCACCTGATTGCGCTTGCGCCCGTCGATGCAATGGAATGGCGGCCAGCCGCGGCTGGGAAGGGCGCCGCCGCGGCCAACCTTGGGCATCTGATCGGCCATTTATTGGATTGTGCTGCGGGATTTTGCGCCGCCTTGCATGCGGCTTTCCCGGCGCAGCTTGGCGATTTCGCGGAGTTGCGTTCGCTGCAGGTCAATCATTCTTGTTCGCCGGAGGAAGCGCGCACGCGGCTTCATTCCTATGCCGGCCACATTCGACGGGGTTTTGACACCTGTACGGATGAAGACCTATCGCGGCGACTGCCAACTGTATTTGTTCCGGAAGGCGAGGCGCTCTTGTCCGTCCTTCTCGGAAATCTGGAACACCTGCTGAACCACAAGTACCAGTTATTTTTCTACCTCAAGCTTCTCGGCGTTCCCGTAGGTACTCCCGACCTCTATCGCTTGGCCGGGCCATCCCAGGATCGTCCGCGCTGAAATTGTCAGGGAAGCGCGGCAAAATGCCTAGGTAACCGATGGCGCGGTCTCCGCGTCCATGGCGCGGACGGAGCGGGGAAGCGTCACAAGAATGATCGTGCCCGTCTCCGCGGTCTTTTCGACGCGTACGGAGCCGCCATGATCGTGAATAATCTTGCTGACGATCGCCAACCCCAGCCCCGTCCCATTTGGTTTTCCATGGCTGACAAACGGATCGAACAGCGTCGCGCGAATGGCATCCGGAATTCCAGGACCGTTGTCGGCCACGCGGATCTCGAAATTCCCGTTCTCCGCGGCAATTTCGACCTGGATTCTTCCTTCGGCGCCTTCGGTTGCTTCGCAGGCATTCAGCAGCAAATTAAAGAAAGCGCGTTCGAGCTTTTTCGGATCGAACATGCCTTCCATCTCGCCGGTTGTGTGCAGGGAGATCGTTCGGTTGCGCAGCTCCGGCCTGGTCCGCACGGCCTCGATGGCGCGGCGGACGGTCTGATCCATGCCGGCGGACACGGGCGAGAGGGCCCTTTGCTCGTGGGCCATCTCACGCAGCGAATCGATCAGATCGGTCATCTGCTCGGCGGCGATTTTGATTTCCTGATAGATTTCGCTCTTGTCCAGCTTGAGGCTGTCCGCTTCGTAGAGGAATTCGGCATTGGCCACGACGGCCGCCAGGGAATGCCGAAGATCATGCGAGATGGAGCTTGCCGCGCGCCCCAGCGCGGCGATGCGTTCCGTTTCGATGCGCTGCTTCTGCGAAGCGAGCAATTCACCCCGCATTTTGGAGAACGCTGAACCCAATTCGGCGACTTCGCTGCTTCCGCGCGGAGTGATCGAATAGGTATAGTCCCCTGCGGCAAGCGCGCGCACGCCGGCGACCAGGTTATCGAGCGGCCGCGTGATCCGGCGGGCAAAAAAACTAAACAGAAACGCCGCGAACACAACGGCCGAGGCGCCGAGAACGAAGATCATGCGATTGAGCCGCTGGATGAATCCGTTCACCGGACCCAAAGCCATCAGAACGTGGCACTGCACGGGTGTCGGCAGCCCCCCGTGGAGCAGAACGGAAGCGACTTCGTAGCGCTCCTGGCCCAAATCCATTTCATGGGTGCCCGAATCCGGCCGCAAATCCTCGCGGCCGAGGTGACGCCCGAGTTCCGTTTCGGTCGCAGCCGGCAGCGTCGAGGCGATGACCGTTTCCGATGTGGCCAGCGCGATCTGGCTTCCGGCTTCCTGCGCGAGCTGCTGCGCAACGCTGGAGTCCACTTGATAGCCGACGGCGAGGAATCCAAGCTGCACGCGGTTGTTCTCGTCTCCCGCAACGATGGGCCGGAGAAAAACCCAGTAAAGGCGGCCGTTGTCGTACCACCAGGAGGCGTCTTCCCCTTGTTCCAGCGAGCGCTTTAGATCCCGCTCGGCCATAACCAACGACCACCCAGGCTTTGCCATGTGCAGCGCAACCACCTGCCGGTCAGGCCGCGCAAGAACCAGGAGATCACTCCCCGCGAGCTTCCAAACGGGTTCGGAGCCGTCCTGAATTGTCGGGGCGTGCTCCGTCGTCATCAGGGCTTTCATGGTGGGCAGCTCGGCCAGGATCGCCGCGGTGCGTGAGAGCTGCAGGCCGCGCTGTTTTTGCACGCTCTCAAACGCCCGGACGGACTCCACGGTGCTTTCCCGCACCTGTTTGTCGATTTCCGCTCGCACCGTGTGGCGAAAGACCAGCAGGCTCGCGCCGGTCAGGGCCGCGATGATCGGGAGCGTCGCAAGCAGCAGTTGCATTCTCAGCCGGAGAGGTTTCATCGCTTGCCTAGCGCTGGCCTTTCGCAACGTTCGCGGGCTTGCTGTGAACGAACTTGTAGCCGGACCCATGCATGGTCAGGAAGTGCCGAGGCGTCGAAGGATCAGGCTCTAATTTTTGCCGCAGCCGAAGAATGTGGTTGTCCACCGTGCGTGTGGAGGGATAGTTCTGGTATCCCCAGACTTCATTCAGGAGCTCTTCACGCGAAATCACCCGGTCCGGGGAGTGGAGAAAGAACTTCAGCAACTTGAATTCCTGCGTGGTCATGGTCACGGGTTTCCCCCCGCGCGTCGCCTCCATGCTCGTAAAGTCCACTTCGACATCGCCGAAGCCGAGCACCTCGTGCTGCACTCCATCCTTTCCCGCTCCCGACGCCTGTGCCGACTTCATCCCCGCGCGCCGCATCGCGCGCCGCACCCGCGCCAGCAGTTCCTTGGGACTGAAGGGCTTGGTCACATAGTCATCCGCGCCCAGCTCCAGCAGCAGCACTTTGTCTTCCACCTCGGCGTTGGCGCTCAGGACGACGATGGGCACCGATGCC
>JBGPGF010000016.1:0-25563 GCA_041483755.1 Terriglobia bacterium
AGATCATGACTCCAATCATGCCGAGCAGAGTGAAAGCGCTGACCAGCATGCCGAGCAGCGCGGAGTCGATGAAATCCTGAAAGGCTTCGATGTCGCTGGATACCCGTCTGAGAAGGTCGCCGGTGCGCGTCTCGTCATATTCGGTGAGCGAAAGCCGCTGAATGTGGTTGTAGAGCGTGCGCCGCAGGTCATGAGCCACCCACTGGCTGACGCTGGTGGTCATGTATTTCTCCACGTAGGAGCTGACGGCGCCCACCACTGCAATGACCGCCACCGCAGCAACGGCGAAGTTCAAAATCGCGAGCTTGTCCTGCCCGAAGATCCCCACAACAAATTCGCCCAGCCAGGCAGGCAGCTTCTTCGACTGCAGAAGGTTATCCACGACAATCTTGATGGGCCACGGCTCGATAACGTCAGTGAGGGTGACCCCAAGCACGGCGAGCAGCGCAATCGTCAGGGCTTTCCAGTGAGGCCGAATGAGGTGAGCGATCCTCAATTTGCCCGGAGAGTTGGATGAAGAGGGTGTCGTGGAGTTTTCAGGCATGACTTCTACGATTCGCTTGGCGCAAAGCCGAACTTCCGTGAACAACGATTCAATGTCGGCTCCCGATTCTTAGCCAGAAATCCCGTTTTCAACTCTATCTCTGCCCGATGGATTCCGCCACGCACTTGGCGGGCAATACCGCCGGGTCGCGTTGGCACCAACCACCCACGGCCCTGTAGCCATCTGAAGGTCCCGTGGAAGAGCATAGTTGAAACCCTTGGGCGATACTGTGCAATAGAGGACAGCCACCCTCCCACGTTTCTTCGAGCCAGCAGGCATTGGGAGGGAATGCGAGTCGCGGTCTGAGGCACCTCGCTTCTGCACATGTTCTTCCGGAGACGGCTGCGGGCGCCAACATCGAAGCGGTTATTGTGAGTCACAAGCTCGATACAATAACCCGCCAGGAAGTGACCTGTATGTTTTGCGGTCTGTTGACTCCGGTGCCTGCCTCGGGCCCTCGTGGGTTTGCACGTCACGTCCCAAGCTGTATTGCGATCGTCCGCTGCAAGGTGTGCGGCAATGGGGCTCCTGACCGCGCCTGTGACAACTTCGCGTTCGGCGAAAGGTGTCGCTCACGAGACTCTTGATCCGTGCGGGTGGGTTTCGCCGTACATACCCGCACCGAATGAACCTGCCGGCGTAAGAATGGCTTACGAGGATGCGGCGAAAGCTCTTCGTCTCAAAACGTTCCGCTTCTTGCTGAATCCACGGGTGGATTCCGGGCGTATCAATGCAATTCCTGGGTGAACGCCACGCGATGGTGCTCCCGATAGGAGCGATAGGTCATCAGGAAAGCGACAAACATGAGAATCGAGGCCGATGCGACCGTGATGGCGAGTGAGGGGCCCAGCATTTTCTCGCTGTGAAAGAAATAGTCGCTCAGCAGCCCCGGCAGCAGCGGCCCGAGGGTGAGTCCACCCAGACTCAGGATGAACAAAAACAGGGCGGAGACCTGGCCGCGGACCTGATTTGGAAAAATCAGTTGCAGGGCTGCATACGAGCTTCCAATGGGAAGAGCAAGAAAAAGAAGCGCTGGGACAAGAAGAGTTGTCATCCATGCTGTGTTGCCTGCCAAGATCGCTATCGGCAAAAGGATCCCCGTTCCCACGGCACTGACTACACCCACGCGCAATGGTGCTTCCCGAATCCCCAGTCTCTGCCAATAATCACAGAGGGTGCCACCCAGGAACATGCCGAGACAGCCGCAAAGCAAGGTGAGGATCCCGAGGGTGCGGCCCGCGTGGCCAGTCGTCCATCCATGAGAACGCTGGAGAAACGCGGGACCCCACGCCAAGAATGCGTAGCTGCAGGCGGATTGGAAAACCATGCCGAGGGAAATGCCCAGAACAGAACTCAACCGCGCTCGCACCTGATCCCAAACTTCCTTAAGGTTCAGTTTCGAAACGCTGCCATCCGTGGCGCGCAGGAGATGACGGCGCTGGGGCTCGCGGATGGTAAAGACCAGGAGAGCCATCAAGAGGCCAGGAACGCCGACGATGAGGAACGTTACTCGCCAGGAAGCGATGGCGCCGAGAAATGGAACGGTTAGGAAAGGAATTTGCGACAACATCTGAACCACTGTTCCACCGACGATCAAGGCCAGACCGGAGCCGACAAAAATGCCCATCGAGTAGATGCTGAGGGCTATGCCAAGCCGGCTGGTGGGAAAGTAATCCGTGATCAAAGAAAAAGCCGCCGGGGAGAGAGTTGCTTCGCCGACGCCGACTCCCGTGCGAGTCACAAACAACGACCAAAAATTCTTCGCGGAACTGCACGCCGCTGTGAGGGCGCTCCAGATGAGGATGCCGGCGGCAATCAGATTTCTGCGGTTGCGGGTATCCGCATAGCGCCCCAGCGGCAGGCCCATCAACGTGTAGAAGAGGGCAAAGGCGAGGCCTTGCAGCAGTCAAATTTGCGTATCGTTGATGTGCAGGTCGCGCTTCATGGGGCCGACCAAGAGACTGAGGATTTGCCGATCGATCAAAGACAGCGCGTAACAGAGCATGAGGATGAACACGACGTACCAGGCATAACGCAATGACGGCCGAGATTTTTCCGGTTGCCCGGCGCTGGCGGCAGACGATTTCTGGCGGTTTTCAAGAAGCAAGACGAAACCCCTTTAGCACCGGCATTCGAACGGCACCGCGGTGCACCGACCGCCGCCGATCCTGGATGACATGGACAAACTAGCATCCCTTGGTGACATGCACTACTCCCGCGTAAGACAAAGAGTTCTTGGTGAAGCCGGATCAAGATAGAGTTCCTCGACGAGGGAGACGCGGCGGTCGAGAACCGCGTGCTGGTTGAGCGACCCTTTGTCGGTGATCTCGCCGGCGTCCAGGGATGGCGGCTCCTCGACGAGCATGGCGCGGACGACGCGATTGGAGGTGCCGGTGGATTCCGCGGCGAGCCCATCCAGAAGCGTTTGGAAGCAAGCGCGAACAGATGCGTGCCCCAGAATTTCAGCGGCGGACAAGCCGATGTGAAGTTCCGTGGAGAGCGAGCAACAGGAGTGCAAGTCGGCGAAAAGCAGGATGCCAATTTCGTCCCGGTCGTGACCCGCAATGACGACATCGCGAAGGAGAGGCGCGCCACGGCTCAAGATTTTCGCGCGGAGAGGGCCAACGCTAACCCAGGTCCCGCTGGCAAGTTTGAAGTCCTCGGAGAAGCGGCCGTCAAACAAGAAGCCCTTGTTGACGTCAGAAGGGTCAACAAAGCGAATGGCGTCGCCGAGTCGGTAGAAACCCTCCCCATCGAAAGCCTGCGCATTGAGTTCAGGCTGCTTCCAATACCCCGGCGTGACGTTCGGGCCGCGGACAAGGGCTTCGAGCTTCGCGCCGCGAGCGACCAGTTTTAGCTCGACGCCAGGGATGGGAATGCCGATGACTCCAGCGTGTTCGGTTTCCCAGGTGGTTTGAATGGCCATCGGAGAGGTCTCGGTTGCGCCGAGACCCGTGACCATGATGACGCGCTCTCCGCAGGTTTGGACGGAAAGCTCGCGATAGGCGTCCCACACGGGTTGCGAAAGCCCGGCGCCGGCATAGAAAAGCAGGCGCAGGCGGCGAAAAAACGTTTCGCGGAGCGCGGCATCGTCACGCAGGAAGGGGAGCAGGTCTTCATAGCCCTTGGGGACGTTGAGAAAAACGGTGGTCGAGATTTCACGAAGATTGCGCACCGTCTCTTCGATCGCGCCCGGCCCGGGCTTTCCGTCATCAATGTACAGAGCGCCTCCGTTGTAGATGGCCATGCCAACGTCGTGATTGCCGCCGAAAGTGTGATTCCAGGGGAGCCAATCCACCAGGACGGGCGGCTCATCCTGCAGGAAGGGAAAAACCTGCGCGATCATCTGCTGATTGCAGCAGATCATGCGGTGCGTGTTAATAACGCCCTTGGGCCAGGCTGTGGAACCGGAAGTAAAGAGAAACTTTGCGACGTCGTCGGGCTTGATGCGGCCATGCGCAGCGTCCACGGCGGGAGTGGGCGCGGTCGCGAGGAGATTGCTGAAAGAGGTCGCTGGACGGCCAGGCGAAGGATTGGAAGTGACCACAAGCTCGGTTTTCTCGCTGACCACGGCGTCAACGGCCCTTTGGAAACGGACACCATCGGAGACGAAGACCAGACCGGGCTGGAGCAAGTGAAGGGCGTGGCGAAGCTTGGCATGATCCTTCGAAACGAGCGAATAAACAGGCGACAGATGTGCCGTGGGAATGCCGACGTGCTGGCCGGCCAGCATCAGAAGCAAATGCTCGAGATCATTCTCCGAGAGGATCGCAATGGGTCTTTCGACAGAGAGTCCGCGATCCAGAAGCGCCTGGCCGATGCTGCGGACCGCGGCGAGCACCTGGGCGTACGTCAACTTCCGCCAGCCGCCGGACGCGTCTCTTTTTGCCGCGCACAGACTAGCGGGAGAAGTCCCGGCCCAATGCGCGAGGCGATCGGTGAGGACTGTTGGATAGTTGCCCAGCGGCTCTTCGGGACGGACGGGGATAGTACCGTCTGGGCGCTTCTCCATCGTGACGCCGGACGTGCGCATCCGGACCTGGCGCGAGGTGCGGCTTTTTGTTTCAGTGTGTGGCATCTGTTCCAACTACATCACCTGTTCCCTGCAGCTTCTTCCTGCGACGATAAGGGAAAGTTTACCCGTGCTCGCGCCGTACCTTCGCGTTCTTGCGGCTTGCGCACTTACAATCATCGCAGGGCCTCCTCAACGATATTCACAAGGTTTCCCGCGTCGGCCATCGTGGGAACATCTCCTGCTGTCGTAACGATTGCCGGGCGAAACTCCCTCGCATCCCAGGAAGCTGTCGCCCTGGCATGCGGGCTACCGGAATGAGCGGAACGGAAAGCTTCGACGGGGATCGCGATGCCGCGCGAAGCAGCGCTTAGCTTCGCTGTTGCCGCCAGCGGCAGCCCAGACCACACTTGCGGTTCGAGACACCACGCACAGCTCCAGCTTTTCGGCAGGGCTGACTCTGCAAAACGAGACCTGTTCGGCCCGTCTCCGAGCAGCAGGGCGGGGAGCGCATCGTAAAAGCGAATGATGTTGACGGCCGGTTCCAGGAGCGAGCCCCACGCCTCGCAGGCTTGCTCTGAAAAAACGGGAAAGTTCTCCTCGTGAAGGAAGATTACATTTGCTCCGGCTTCGACAAGAGCCGAGGAGATCTGTGTAACGGCCGCGCCAGCCAGGTCCAGCGCGACAGGGAGCAACTTCTCGAAGCGAAGAGGTGCGCCGAAATCCATCTGCAGAATGCGCGCGGCAAGAGTGAATGGGCCGATAACCCCGGCAGTCAGGAGAATATCATCGCGAACCATGGCTTTGAGGCGGCGAATAGTCTCCACGGCGATGGGCACCCGACCGGCTCTAGCGGCCTCTTCGGGCGAACGGAGATTTCGCGGGAGTTCTCCGGCAATGGCGCCATGCGGCCACGTGAGCTGCGGCGGCTCACCGTCCTCACGCCAGTCAAGATCGGCGCCCAGCGCTTCCGCCTCAAGCAAGGGATCGAAATAACAGGTCAGTCCGTCGGCGCGAAGTGGTCCGCGGAGCTGACGCAGCGCGTTGGTAATTTTTGTCGGGTTGTTCAAAAACGCGCGGAGCGAAACATTCTCGACGCGGGCACCCAGGGCAAAAACGATGGGCACCCGGAGAGGCCGGAGTGGAAATACCCCCTGTAACAGGCACTTCAGCACTTCGCGCGGAGTCTGAGTTCCGGCCATCTGTTAAGGCCTGAAAACGGGTCCTGTTGGTTTTGCATCAGGCCAAGTGCCATAGTACTGCAAGGCTTCTTTCGGCGGGCTCAGCTTTTTCCACTGCTCTTCAAATTCCGCGTACGTCCGGCCGCGCGCCAGACGCGACTGGCGTTCTTCTTGCCGGAGTTGCCTGGTTCTCTCGACGTCGCACTTTCCGCGGTTGAGATCCCAGGCTACCTTGTAGATGTGTTGGGCGGTCCAATCGGAGATGAGGTTTTTCTTTAGATCTTCCATGACGGATTCGGGCTCACGCTCGAGCGGATCGCCGTAGCCGGGTCCGCCACCGCTGAAACCGAAGAGCAGGTCACCTTCCTCATACACCTTCGGAGTGCGGGCGATTAGTTCAGCGTTCCAATCTCCGTGAATTGTGCCCTTTTCAAGAATCTCCCGGTGGTCGAGAGAAACACTGGGATCTCCCTGTTGCATCCTCGCCAGCAAATCGGCCTTGCAGATGCTGATGCCGGGGATCGGAGCAGAAGCGTAGCCGCCGAAAAGCGGCTGGCCGAGGGGTACTTTGCTGCCGTTGCCCATGCAAAGAGAAACGAGATGGGGGACTTTGTGGATCATCCACTGCTGCACAGCGCCGGAACCCCCGCGGTTGCGGCCGGGACCTGAAGAGTCTTTCCAGTGCTGGGAGATCGTGACCGTCACCGGCAGTTCACTTTCGACTTGTTCGGAATCGGGCGCCCGGCCAAAGGCGCACCACGCAAAACCGTAAGCATCCATGCCGTCGGCGGCGGCGCGGCCGCCCTGGCCCTGCGAGTTCAATGAGAAAGAGAGAACGTCAGAGACAGCGAGGTTCCATTGGGAGTGGCCGGCGCAGATTTGCGCGGTGTGCTGGCTGCCGGGAGAAGCGGCGACCTGGCGCCAGAGCGCGGAGCTGCAGAAGGTCATTTTGGCGAAGGCATTGTGAGTGGCGCAGCGCGTTTGCATGCCGATATAGACGCAGCAGCTCGTGGCGGCCAGCTTGTCCGGATTGAGGATATTGCCGGGCGGAAAGATGAAATCGATCTGGGAAAACGTGGCGCTGCAGATCGGCAGATCGTGAAAAACATATTCGTACATGAAATTGGCGATGTGGCCGACGACGGCCTGGGGATGGACGTTATAAGACGATGGATTCTCCGGAGACGTGCCGTGGAAATCAAATATGAGCCGACCGTCTTTGGCGGTAAGAGTCAGGTAGCAGGCGCGGACGAGAGCGGGCGTGTAGCCGATGGCATCGTTGAAAACGACGGCGCGGAACTTGCCTTCGGGGAGGGATTTGATTCTGCGGCGGGCGCTCTGCTCGCCGGTTTCAATCATTTTGCGGAGGAGGCCGACGACGAAGTCCACCCCCCGCTTTTCGATGAACTCCAGCAAGCGCACGCGGACGCGGTCGGCCGTGGTGCAGCGAGCGCGAAGATCGGAGATGAACATGGCCGGAGCGCGCAGGCCATAGACGGAGTAGAACTCCAGGAAATCGTTGCGCAGCTCGAAGTTTTCGCCGATCTTGATGGGAGGAAGATTCAGGCCTTCGTCGAAGCGCGACTTCGCGCTCAGGGGCATGCCGCCGGGTTCCGTTGCGCCGGTTTCCGTGGTGTGCAGCGCGGCGGTAGCCCAGGCGATGAGGCGGCCCTTGTGGAACACCGGCATCAGGGCAACTTGATCGTGGTTGTGGATGCCTCCATACAGCGCGTCATTCGTGTACCAGATGTCTCCGTCGCGAATGCCGGGGTTTTTCTCGTAGTACTTGAGGATGAACTTGATGACGATGGGCTGGATGATGGCGTGCAAATACGTGCCGCAGGAAGCGTTGATGAGGTCGCCGCCGGCGGTGAAAATGGCGACCATGGAATCGCCGGAGACGCCAAAGTAACTTCGCGAAGCGCGGACGAAGATTTCCATGGCCTCATCGAGGATGTCGTTGGTGACCTGCACGCCGATTTCGTAGTCTCCCTGCCCGACCTTTGCGGCGCACTCTAACTCATGGGGCGTCGCGGGAGCAGGTTTCAGCCAGTGAAGTTTTTCAGCCAGCGTGGGAATAGGCATGGGCTCCTCTATCTTTTCTCACTGACCTTCCAGAATGCCGAGAGCTCGCTCGTCCATCGAGAAACGCATCGAGTAAGGGACGACGAGGGTAGTGTATTCACCCTCGACGACAGCCGGACCCGTGACGACATTGCCGGGGCGCAGCATTTCGTAGGAATAGATGGGTGTTGTCTTCGACTCGCCGGCCCCCGGCCAATAGACGGGGCGTTCGCCTTTGCGCGCGGCACCGGGGTCGGGTTTTTCCAGCGGCATTCTCGGCAGTTCGATTTTTCGAACGGGAACGATGGCCTTCAGGATGAAGCTTTCGATGAAAACACCACCCTCGGGGTTGACGACAAAGGGGCTGAAGGCTTCGCTGAATTCTTTTTCGAAAGCGTCGCAGATGGCCTGCACGTCCCCGGGGCCCGACAGAGATAGCCGCGGGGAGAGAGCCCGCTTCACGTGGAATTGCCCACCGTAGAGCATGTCGAGCTCGAGGACGAAGGAAGCTGCCTCGAGATCCAAGCCGTCGGCGAGCAAATCCTTACGCGCTTGGGCCATCAGGCCTTCGACGGCTTGGTTGAAGACGGCATACTTGTCCATGAGACGCTGTGAACCGGGCTCCAGGAGCGTGAGTTTCTTGGAAAGCTCGTAAACGTGCATGATGTCCATGGTGGAAGAACCGAAGGCGCAGAAGACGGGAGAGAAGGAGAACATCACGGCCTTCGGGATGTCGCCCTTGAAGCCTTCGACGTGCGTTGGTCCCGCGCCGCCTCCGACAAAAAGGATGAATTCCTCCGGGCTGTGGCCGCGAAGATGAACTTCCTTCATGATGGCGGAGGCCATGTTGCCGTTGACAATTTTGCGGATGATGGACGCCGCTTCTTCCACGCTAATGCCCAGCGGTTTGGCAATCTTGTCGCGGATGGCCTGGGCGGAACGGTTCTTGTCCAGCTTCATTTTGCCGCCGAAGTAGAAAAGCGGGTTGAGATAGCCGAGAACGACGTCGGCATCCGTTACCGTGGGTTCGGTGCCGCCGAGATTGAAGCAGGCGGGGCCCGGCAAGGAGCCCGCGCTGCGCGGGCCAACCAGCACTTGATTCTGCAGGAGTTTGTTGATGCGGGCGATGGAGCCGCCGCCGGCGCCGATCGAGAGCGTCTTGATCATGGTGATGCCGACCATCCAGCGATCGATGATGGGGCGGAAATCGTAGCTGCGCACGCTGTCCTTGACGACCAGACCCACGTCGAAGCTCGTGCCGCCCATGTCGGTCATCACGACGTTGTGATAGCCGAGGATCTTGGCGACGTGGTGCGCGCCCATGAGACCCGAGACGGGACCGCTGTTGAACGTGCGGCTGGCGCTGGTGCGGAAGACTTCGGCGATGCCGCCGGAACTCTGAATCATCAGGAGCGGTTTCTTGTAGCCATGGTCGCGGAGCTTATCCCACATAGCGGAAAGCTCGATTTGCATGGAGCGCTGGAGGTAGGCGTCGAGGATGGCGGCGAGGGTGCGCTCGTATTCGCCAAGTTTGCCGACCACCTGGCCGGCGAGGACCACGGGAAGATAGCCAATGTGGAATTCCTTGTATTCGTCGCGAATGATCTCCTTGACGCGCTTTTCGTGAACGGGATTGAGGAAGCCCCACAGGAAAGAAACCACGAAACCACGGGCGCCGCGGTTGACAAGATAGCGTACCTTTTCACGAACATTGTTTTCGTCGAGGGGACGGATGACAGCGCCGCGGGAGTCCACGCGCTCCTTCACTCCGACAATCATGTGGCGAGGAATCAGCGGGGCGGGCTTGTTTTGAACGGCCAGGTTTCTGCGCTCGGCGACGCGCGTACCGTCAATCCATTGGGCGCCGCGGCCGATCAATACGACGTCCTCATGGCCCTCGGTGGTGAGCAGTCCGAGGCGCGGGCCCTTGGCCTCGATCAACCGATTCAGCGCAATGGTCGTCGAGTAACGAATCATTTCCACCGCGGGAAGGAGTTCATCCATCTTCTTGCCGATGGCGCTCGCTCCCTCTTCGATCACGCGGGAAAAACAGACGGAAAGGTCGTACGGGGTGGTCGGCACCTTGCGGATGAGCGTTTTCCCCTCGAAATTCAGGACCAGGTCCGTGAACGTGCCGCCGACGTCGATGTCAATGGAATTCATTCGGCAGCCTCGAGGCGCTCCTCGCGGATGACAAATTCGCCCGTTCGCAGCCGTTCCTTGAGGCTGTCGAGATCGATTTCGATATCGTGCGTGATGGGGTGGCCCGGGGGAAGGTATTCGGTTTCGATTTGCGTGCCGCAGCCCGGGCAGTAAAACTCGACGATGCGCACCCACATCGGGTCGGGAGCAAAGTTGAACGGGCCTTCGATGATGGGCTGATGAATTTCGCGCGGATCACGATCGTGGACCAGGCACCCCTTCTTGTAATTCTCTCGCGCGGAACCGAGATTGTGGCCGCAGCGATTGCAAAGCCATTCCTCACGATCGAGACTGAGATCCAGATATTCCGTGATGCGAATCTTTGGCTGAGCTTGAGGCGGCATTGCTCTCTCCGGCACCGCGGATCTAATTCCCTTCCCTGTGCAGCGCGGCGTTTCCGTAGGGATCCATCTCCAAGACCCAGCCTTCGGGAACAAGGTAGGTGCTGGTGCTTCCCTCCAGGATGGCGCACCCCTCGACGCGATTGCCCGGTTGGAGCGACTCCCAGGAATAGAGCCGCGCCTCGCCGGTCTTGCTGCCCCAAGCCACCTTGCGCGTGCCTTTGCGGGCTTGGCTGGAATCGGGGCCATGCCCCGCCCGTTTCGAAAAAACGTATTTCGCCATGGATTTTTTCATCTGGAGGCGGGCAACATCGATCGAAATCGCTGGATTCTGTTTGCCGGCAATCTTAAGACTTGCAGTCAGGTGGTCCATAAGCAGATCCGCGCTCTGAAAAATGGATTCGGAACAGGAGACGGTGCGGCTGCTCTGGGCTGTTCCATTCGAAGTGTCCAGCTCGACGGTGTAGGAGAGCCCTTCGGGCTGGATGCCTTCGCCGAGGAGATCCTTGATGCCCTCGCGTTTCATGTCCGCGACCGCGGCAAAGATGCGCTCGAGCGCGCCACCGTCCAGGCTGTTTACGTAGAGGGAACGCTCGTAGATGTGGCAAATGTCCGACACGGAGGAACCAAAAGCGCTGAAGACGGATCCGAAGCCAAAGAAATGCACGCGGTTGAGCCCGGCCAGTTCCGCGACGCCGCAAGCAAACAAACCGCCATTGCCCCCGTAAGCGAAGAGCACGTGTCCGGAGAGACTCTTGCCAAGGTCCTTGCTGACGCTCGCAATCAATTCGGCCACCGACTGGAAGCCAGCGTGGATGACGGTGCGGCAAGCGTCTTCGAGAGAAATCTTTAGGGGCTCGGCAACCTGCTCTTGGATGGTCCGTCGAGCGAGTTCGAGGTCAATTTTCTTAGCGCCGCCAAGGAAGTAATCGGGATTGATCAGTCCGCCACCGACGAAGGCATCCGTGAGCGTGGCTTGATTTCCACCCAGGCCGTAGCAGGCAGGTCCCGGATAGGAACCCATACTCTCCGGGCCCAGGGTCACCGAAGGCTCGGCGGATTCGGCCACGGGCCGGACACAACTGCCGCCACCGAGAGCGATGGAGCGCAGATAGGGCAGAGAAAGACCCACGGAAATGCCGAAAAGATCGGAGGGTTTCTTGTAGATGGGCTCGCCCCCCGCGAGTATGGCGGCCTTGGCCGTCGTGCCCCCCACGTCGAGGGCCACCACGTCGTGAATCCCCAGCGCCTTGGCGGCGTGACTGCTGCCATGAATGCCCAGGATGGGGCCGGATTCAATGGTGTCAATGGCTCTGGCCTTGGCGATGCCGGAAGCGCCGCCATTGATGTGGCTGACCAGGAAGGTGCCCAGATAGCCGCAGGTCTGGCGAAGTTCGTCCTCCGCTTTGAACAAGGCAGCGGCCAGGGCGCCATGCGTGTAGGCGTTAATCAGGGCGCAGCAGGTGCGGGTCATGTCGTCCGCGGTGGGGGAGATATCGCTGCCGGCGAGCACGGGGACCGAGCCGAGGAAATGATCGGGGTACTGCTGATCAATGATCTTCTTGATGCGAATCTCGCCACTGGGGTCGCGGTGGGCGTTTTCGAGGCTGACGCAGATTCTTCGGACGCCGTTCTCCAGCAGGCCGCGAACGGCGGTCATCACGTCGCCGTCTGACGTGGAGGGCTCGATGCCGACAATATTCGGGCCGGCAACGAGACGGTCCAAGAGAAGGCTGCGTGGAGTGGAGCCGTAGAGGTCTGCTTCGTGGCCACGGGAAACGATCAGGCCAAGCCGGGGGCCGCGTTGCTCCGCGAGGATATTCGAGGTGATCGTCGTGGACCAACGGATGAGGTCCACGTCGCCGAGAAATCCATCCAGCGAACCGTAACCGAACTGCCGGGCGCCCTGTGTAAGGCAATCGAAGAGGCAAACGGTTAAATCGTGCGCGGTGGTGTCCACTTTGGCGCAAACGACTTCGCCGTCTCGTGTGAAGATTCCGTCGGTAAGCGTCCCCCCAACATCAATGTCCACCGTGAGCACGAAGGCCCCAAGAATTCCGTGAGGTGACGGCTTTCTAGAATCCGGCCTCGAGTGCTGCCCGGTACGCGGTTTCGCGTACCGGCGCACTCAGAACGAGATTTTCGCGGAAACCTGGAGCTGCCGCGGGTTGAGCATGGTTCTTGGCAGACCGAAATTGGGATTGGCTGCTCCAATTCCGTCTTTGTAGTGTTTCGGCACGGGGCCGATGAAGACGGGGGCCAGGTAAACGGAAGTCACCTCGTCCACATTCTGCCGGTTGAAGAGGTTGAAAGCATCAATGGCCAATTCTATTCTTGAGCGCTCGTGGAAGCGGAAGGCGCGGGACAAACGCATGTCCACGGCGATCAGCTTGTCGCCTGTGTAGGTATTCCGCCCTGCAAGCCCCACGCGGTCGGTAACCGGGTTGGTGTCGTTATTGGCGTCAAAGCCCGCGAACATGGTGAAGGGACGCCCGGTTTGCGCCGTAATCACGCTGCTCAGCCGGAAGTCCCGGACAAACGTCTTCTCGGGTCCATCCAGCGAGAAGTTGGCCACAAAGCGGTGGCGAACATCCTGGTTCGAGAGGGCGCGCTCCGCGGCGTAGTCAAACTGGTTTTGCGGGAGGTTGATGAACGTGGTGAAATTCCCGTTGTCGATGGTCTTCGAGAAGGTGTAGTTGGCATTCAGACGGAAGTACTTGCCAAACCTTTCGATAGCCTGGAACGTCGCGCCGTGGTAGTTGGCGTTCACTACGCCGTTGTTGTAGTCGAGCAGGCCGGCCTCGGTGAATTCCACCGGGGTAAATGGCACCGGCGCCGTGGCACCGCCGAAGTGGGGTTTGCCGAATACCAGGTTCGGAGTGCCCGTGCAAGGCGTGAGTGTGCCGTCGGGGTTTAGCCATCCCTGGGCATCGGCCGGATTCCCTGGCTTACTCATGCCGTCGGGGCACGGAACGTTGATGTTATTCCCCCGCACGAGCCTGTGCGCGCCGACAAAGAGATACCCGATGTCTACAGTCAGCCCCTTGCCGATTTCGCGGTCAATCTCAAAGCTGGCCTGTATGGCATAGGGAAGTTTGCTGTCTTTCGCCATTCCACCCGCGCCGACGTTGCAGGCAGGGGGGCAGGTGCCCGTGAGGAAGGCTGGATTATACAGTCCGGTCAAGAGAATGTTCTTGGCATCGTCCGCCGCCAAGCTGGTAAGCCCCGGAATCGGTAAGGGAATGACTTGGGTCAGTTGCCAACCGCCATCCGCGGCGCCTTGGCGGACCTGGGGAACCGTTATGGGTGTGCGCCCAGCCCCAGCAGCGCAATTCGGGCCGTCGGCCACGGGGTTGCAGATGAAGCCGGGAAGGGTCTTCTGGTTGCCCGTGACGAAGAAGAAAGTCATGTTCTGGCGGTCGTCGAAGAGGCCAGCCCCGGCGCGAATCACCGTTTTGCTGTCCGGGGAATAAGCGAAGCCGACCCGCGGCTGAAAACCCTTATAGTCGGTTTTGATCTGCCTCGAGAGTCCTGTTTCGACGTCCCAGCGTACGCCGTAATTGAGCGTCAGCTTGGAATTCAGGCGCCACTGATCCTGGCCGAAGACGCCGTAGTAGGCGTGGTTCATCCGGAAGGCATAGCTGTCAAAGTTGGCGGGCACAAAGGCATTGGGCCAGTTGTGGTCCACGGGGCCATTGTTGAATGGGCCTGGCGGCTGGTAGCCGTAGTGAAACTCATTTGCCCCCGGTCCGTTGACTCTCGGGATCGCGATGCCATAGAACATGACCGGCACACCCTGGTCTCCGGAGCCGGCGGTCGGGCACGGTGGGCCAGGGAAGCTAACCGGCGCCCCGCCTTCTGCCAAACCCTTAAAGTCCACAAAATTGGCGAAATCCGCCAGGCAGTTAAGCCCCGGCATGACGACGCGCATGGGCGTGAAGCCGGGAAAGTTCGAGTAATCCCAGATGAAGTTGGAATCGAATCCGAATTTTACAACGTGATTACCCTTGACCCAGGCCATGGCATCGGAAAACTGGATGCGGCTCTCGTAAATGGCGTCGAACGTGCCGAAGTTGTGGCCAAACGACAAGTCGTTGGGAATGTCTAGGTTCGGCTCGCCCGTGGACCCCGGAAAGAAGTAATGCCGCCTGGCATATTGCGCCAGGAAGGTGTTGATTAATTGGGGCTTCAGCGAGGAATCGAGCGTGCCGACGACCGTCTGATCCCGAATGAAGAGGTCGCGCCCGCCGCTGGGCGTGCCAATGCCGCCGCCGTCCTCCGTATTGCCCACCAGTTGGTTCAAATCGCGGGCATCCTCCACATTGTAGCGGAAGGCCACGCGGTTGTTGGCGCTGATCTGGTGGTCCAGTCTTGCGAAGCCGTAGTCGTTGTTCTTGGTCTTTACCTTGATAACCTCGGCCGGGATGCCCAGGTAGTTCACCTTGACGTTGTTGATCTGGGCAAAGTTACTGATGAAGTCCGACGGAAAAACGGGGGCCTCCGCGCGCCGCTGCCCCTCGTAGTTGATGAAGAAAAACGTCTTGTCCTTTTTGAGGGGGCCGCCGAGCGTCCCGCCATACTGATTTTGCCGCAGCGTCTTTGCCGTGGGCCCGGGCAGTCCGAATCCGGCAAAGTTGCTGCCCGGCTGCAGGAGCGTGCGGGCATTGCCGTGATCGTTCTGCAAGTAATCGTAGATGGATCCGTGCAGGTCATTGGCACCCGACTTGGTGACGACGTTGACGATTCCTCCCATCGCCCGGCCATACTCCGATCCAAAACTGCTGTTTACCACGCGGAATTCCTGTACGGCTTCCTGCGGGGGCGAGGCGCGCTGCACGCCAGCCTGCGCGTTGATGAAGTCCGCGCCGTCCACGGTAATCATGTTGCTGAACCCGCGCATGCCGCCAAAGGAGATTTGGGTGATCTCGAACTCGGTAAAGGTGGTTCCGAGGCTCGTGCGGCTCGTGGCCACCCCCGGAGTCAGGAGGGCGAAGTCCGTGAACAGTCTGCCGCTGACGGGGAGGGAGTCGATCTGTCTGGAATCGATGACCTGGCTGACTTCCGTGCGCGTGGGCTCAACCGCGGGGACTTCCGTGGTGACCAATATCTTTTCACCGACCCCTGCCACTCTCAGGGTAACGTCAATGGTGGCCGTCTGGCCGACTCGCAGCACGATTTCGGTTCGCGTGTAGTCCGCGAAACCGCTAAAAGTAACTTTGAGCTCGTAGCGGCCGGGAGTCAGATTGGGAACTACGTAGTAGCCGTTGTCATTGGCCGTGGCGCTGTACGAGCGATTCGTGTCCATCTCAACCAAGGCGATGGATGCCTTTCCCACGCTTCCGCCCTTTTCGTCGAGCACAGTTCCATTCAACTGCGCAAAGCTCAAGCCTGCTTGGCCGTACGAACTGTCCACCTTCGCCAACAGGATTGAAAAGCACAGAACAACCAGCAACCACCCCCGTCCCCTCATAAGGACTCCTTTCGAAGAGCACGTGCCCCAGACAGTCTGCGAACGATACAACATTCGGCTCTTCCAATGAAGAGCGCGTATAGACAGCGCATGTGTTCACAAGGTCTAATCCCGAGCGCTAGCTTTGTCAAGCCTGTAATCGCTCACTATGTGCGAATATCGCTCAACTGTTGCAATATCGCACCCGATAATCGGGAGCACCATGATCCTTAAAAAAATCGGAGTCTGCGCGGGGAGAAAGAGGTAACCGTTGTTCCGGGCCGACGCGCGTTCCTCGCGTACGGAGCAGGTATCCTCCTACGCCTCTTGACAGCGAACAACGAATGAGAGTACGCAAGCGCTTGTGTAACGCAAATCGCGCAGGATTCGGAAGGAGTGGCACTCTCACTCGTTCCCGGGAGAAGACGAGCCAATGGGTTTTCAGCGCAGCAAGAGCAAGAACCTCGGCAGTGCACTGCTCGCGCTCGGCTTGTGCGCCGGCCTGTCCGCGACGACCGGATGCGGAAGGCAGCCTGGGCAGGGTTCGAAAGAAGAGACGCGCACAAGAAAAGGTGCCGTAGATGGCGGAAGACTCGCGCGCGCGGATGACGAGCCGGGAAATTGGATGAGCTACGGCAGGACATATAGCGAGCAGCGATTCAGCCCGCTGAAGCAGATTGACGACAAAAACGTGCGGAAGCTCGGTCTCGCATGGTCGTTCGACCTGGATACCTCGCGCGGACAAGAGGCAACACCCTTGGTCGTGGATGGGGCGATGTATTTCACGACCGCCTGGAGCAAGGTCTTCGCTTTGAATGCAGCGACGGGTGAGGAGCTGTGGAGGTTCGATCCAGAAGTGCCCCGGGAATGGGGAGTGAACGCCTGCTGCGATGTGGTCAACCGCGGGGTCGCGGCCTGGGACGGAAGGGTGTTCGTGGGCACGCTAGACGGCAGGCTGATCGCACTGGATGCGGCATCGGGCAAGACCGCCTGGGCGGTGCAAACCTTTGACCGGAGCAAACGCTACACGATCACCGGGGCGCCACGCGTGGTGAAGGGAAAAGTCATCATCGGCAATGGCGGCGGAGAGATGGGGGTGCGCGGCTACGTTTCGGCGTATGACGCGCAGACCGGAAAGATGATCTGGCGCTTCTACACCGTGCCGGGCGATCCCTCCCAACCTTTCGAAAATCCCATCCTGGAAAAAGCAGCGAAGACCTGGAGCGGCGAGTGGTGGAAAAACGGCGGCGGCGGCACCGTCTGGGATTCCATGGCTTACGATCCCCAGCTCGACCTACTGTACATCGGCACGGGAAACGGCGATCCGTGGGCGCGCCAGATTCGCAATCCCCAGCGCGAAGATAATCTATTCAGCTCCTCGATCGTGGCCCTTAAGCCCGACACGGGCGAATATGTGTGGCATTACCAGGAAAACCCCGGCGATGAGTGGGACTACGATTCCGCCGAGCAGATCATTCTGGCGGACTTGAAAATCGAAGGGCAGCTCCGCCAGGTTTTGCTGCACGCCCCAAAGAACGGTTTTTTCTATGTGCTCGACCGCGGCACGGGGAAGCTGTTATCCGCCGAGCCTTACGCGCATGTAACGTGGGCCACCGGCATTGACAAGCTGACCGGCCGGCCCATCGAATCCCCGAGTGCGCAATATGAAGCGAGCAAGACGGCGGCGATTGTTTCTCCAGGTCCGGGAGGAGCACATAGCTGGCAACCGATGTCTTACAGCCCGGAAACCGGGCTGGTCTATCTTCCGGTGACGGAGGCGGCCTTCGCTTATAAGTCGGCGGAGCACTTCAGCCACAATGCCATCGCCTGGAACAACGGGATCGATTTTGCCGCAGCGGGCCTGCCACAGGACCCCAAGATCAAGAAGGCAATCTTGAGCAGCGTTAGCGGGCATTTGACCGCGTGGGACCCGGTGAAACAGAAGGAAGTCTGGAGAGCGGAACGGCCGGGACCGTGGAATGGCGGAGCCCTCTCCACGGCGGGGAACCTGGTGTTCGAAGGCACTGGCTACGGCCAGTTCGAGGCTTTTCGCGCCACCAGCGGAGAGAAACTCTGGTCTGCGCCGGCGGAAAGTGGCGTCACTGCGGGCCCCATCGCTTACACCGTGAACGGGGAAGAGTACATCGCGATCCTTGTGGGATGGGGAGGCGTCTTGCCTCTCGCTGCAGGAGAAGTCGCTCTGCAAGTTCCGCGACGCGCGAACATTCCACGGCTATTGGCATTCAAGCTGGGTGGCCATGCAAGCCTGCCGCCGGCCCCGGAGGCCATGAGGGGAGAATTGACGCCGCCACGGGCCACGGCCAGTGCGGCCACGATCAAGCGAGGCGAAGCACTTTATCAACGCTATTGCAGCGCGTGCCACGGAGATGTCGGCGTTAGCGGCGGCGTCCTGCCCGACCTGCGCTACTCCGGCACGCTGGCCGGCAAACCGTGGACTAACATTGTGCTGCGCGGACTACTGCAGCAGAGCGGGATGGTTTCCTTTTCCAAAGAACTGACACCCAAGGATGCCGAAGCCATCCGCTCCTACGTGATCTTCCGCGCCAACCAGAGCCTCGCCCAGGAAACCGCAAAATAGCTCGAACGGAGTTTAGGGTTTCTTGCTTCCTGCGAGGGTTACCAGCCGGCCTCAAGCGCTCGCCGAGCTCAGGGGATCACTTGGGCTGTGATTCAATCTTCACGAGCGGGGACGCGGGCTCCGGCCCGGCATTTTCTTCGCCACCCGGCGTCACGCCGGATTGTTGGTACAGAGCGGCAGCCTTTCCGGGGCGGTTGTCGCGTCCCAGGAAGAAGTTGATCCAAGAACTCGATTTCCCCAACGCAGGATTCCGCGGCGGAATGTAGGTGCGAAGATCATCCAAGCGCTTGGCAGCCTGCGCCCGCTCGTAAACGTCCACCCAGATGCAAGTTTTGTCCACGACTTCGCAGCGGCCCAGGAGTGTTCCTCCGCAGGGTCCGTTGCGGAGATTCTTGGGGCAGGTTTGCGGACAGACGTACTCCATGTATCCCAGGACACAGTTGCCGCACGCCTGGCATCCGAATACGGGTGCTTTCAAGGCGTATTCCACGCGTTCCAGGGAATACGATGCAAGCCGCGACTTGTCCACCCACCCAAGAAGCTTCGTCAGTATGGCGCGCAGTCTGCCCTCCCGATTGACGGGTAACATCGCTGCAAGACCATCGAGAATGCGCGGCACGAACTTGCGGCCCGCCGCCGCCGATGCCGGAGAATCATACAAGTAGAAAGCCTGTGCCGGGGCAAAGCTCAACTCTTCGGCGTACTCTTCCCACTTTGCCGCGATCATTTCCGACCGGCGAATGATCCACCGCACGTGATCCGCGCGGTGATCTCCTCCGAGGTAGGCGCCCGCGTATCCCATCCCGCGAAGGATGGCAACCATGCGGGCGGCGCGCTCCAGCCGTGCCGCCAGGCCCTTGTCGGGCGCCTGAATCTCCTGCTGGATTTTTTCCACAAGCCTCGGAGCAACCCAACATCCGGGAGGCTCGCCTTTCGCCATCTTCTCGGCGGCCTTGCCCTGCAACACGTACACATTGCCCAACAGCGGAGTCCGCAAGCCGCGCTCCTCCATGTAACGCTTCAGCTCGCGGAATTTTCGCGCGTCAAAGCCCACCTGCGTGACGGCGTAATCCGCCCCCGCGGCAACTTTTTTCTCCAGCTTGAGGTACTGATAGACGCAATCCGCCTCCGTGTACTTGAAGGGCGAGACGGCCACTCCGATCCAAAACGGCATGCCGGAGCGCCGCATTTCGCCCAGCAGCGTGACCAGTTGCACCGCGTCCAACTCAAAATACGGCTGCTCGCTCTCCGGGCCGCTCTTCGGATAATCGCCGGTGAGGGCAAAAACGTTTTCGATTCCCAGGGCGTGCAGATCTTCCAGCGCATGCTGTGCGTCGGCTCGCTTGCGATTGACGCACGTGATGTGAATGTTGGGGACCAGCCCGCGGGCCCGCGCGGCCGTCCCAACGCGAACGGGATCGTGCCCCAGCGCCCCGCCGGCGTAGCTGGTAATGCTGCCGGCCACGACCCCGGGCACCTTGGCAAGCTCGGAGGCCACTTCCAGCAGCCGCGCTTCCCGCGTCAAGCGGCTGGCCACAAGTTCCACCACGTAGCAGAACCGGCCGGCCGTCAGCGCTTCGCGCAACGGATTGGACGCCGTCATTTCAATGTCCGAGCTCCTTGCGGACGATTTTTGTCCCCTCAACCATGGCGCAGAGTTTTGCAAACGCTACGTTGCGCGGCAGGTGAAAACAACCGCAGTCCGGAAGAATGATCAGCCGCTCCTTGGGCAGAACCTCCAGCGCCTTGCGGATGCGTTCAGCGACCATTTCCGCCGTTTCAACGGCTTGCGTTTTCACGTCAATCACGCCAACGCCCACTTCAAACGGGGTCTTGAATTCCCGAAAAAGGTCCAGGTCCTCTCCGCCGCGCCGGGCGAATTCCAGCGTGAGCTGGTGCACCTTCGCTTCCAGAATACCGGGGAAGAGATAGCGATAGCTTCCCTCCCAAGAGGGCTTCCCGTAACGATTTCCGTAGCACAGGTGCACGGCAATCTTAGCGTTCACGCCTTCGGTCAAAACGTTCAGCGCCGCCACCTCCCAGCCCAGATCTTCCGGAAAGCCGGAAAGATAGGGCTCATCCACCTGGAACCACCGAGCGCCCGCCTTGACAAGTTCCTTCAGTTCCGCGTTCAGCACGCGCGCAAGGTCCGCGGCGAATTCTGCTTCCGTCGGGTAGTGTTTGTTGCGAATGCGTTTTGATAGGGAATGCGGTCCGGTGATGCAGACCTTTGTTTCCCGCGTGGTGTTGGCTTGCAGAAACTTGAAATCCTCCGTCAGGCCGAGTGGCCCAGAGGGAAGCTTTCCGATCACCTCGCTGTCGTAAAAGTCGTAGTAAAACTTCTTGGAAGCGCGATCCACCTGCACGCCGGGGAGCCGCTCGACAAAATAATCAATCATGTTGTCGCGGCGCAATTCGCCGTCGGTCACGATGTCCAGGCCCGCGACTTCCTCGTCCTTGATGGCCGCCTTGACGGCGGTGTCGTGAATCTCATCGAGGTCCTGCCGGCTGATCCGCCGCCCGAGGTATTCGGTCTTGAGCCGCTCGAGCCAGCCCGGCATGGAATAGCTGCCGACAACCGTGGTGGGTAGTATGGGTAGAGTCATGGCGGTTACTCCCGTTGTGTCGTGTATAGAACTGAAGTCTTGGAGCCCGGCCGGTAACGGAACGGCGCGAAGTGCAGGTCATAGCCGGCCCGCTCGGCCACTTCGCGGAGAAAGACGCCGTTCACCCAGTTCACGATGGATCCGTCCAGTTTTCCCGGCCCGTAAAAACCCATGCGGTAATCATTCAAATCCGTGACGAAGATATCCTGCACCTGCAAGTAGCCGCGCGGATGGAGAAGCGGTAAGGTGTTGCGAAGGCTCTCGATTGCGCCGGTGCTCAAATGCACGCGCAGGTCCGCCGGCGCTTCGCGCAGAATTTCCTCGAACCGGGAACGATCCATACCCTCGGGAAGCGAAAACGACGGCAGATCCTCGACGCACACCAGACGCTCTTCCAGCCGCAGCGCCTTCCACACTTCCTGCCAGAGCGCCACGCCGCGTTCGCGGTCGCTGAGGCAATCCGGTCCCAGGGACAGCAGGCGCGCGATCATGCCCTTTAACTCGGTGACGCCTAGCCCGAAAGCCTGCCCGATGCGCGCGGCGTCCTCCATCGGCAGATAGGCCCTCACTTGCACCTGATAGAGGCGGCCGTCGCGCCGCGCGAGCTGTTCGTCCGGAAGGTTGTCATACACGTTGGTCAAATGGATGTGCAGGATTTTGTGACGCAGAAAGGAGAGCGAGCGGATGGGGTTGAGCGCGTCGAGAACAATAAAGCTGCACAGGTCCATGTGCTTCTGAACCGCGGGCCGCGAGCGTTCCAGAGTGGCCAGGGCGTAATCGCCGAGAAGAAATTTCAGGCGGGGATAGTAGTTCGTGCCGCGCTCTTGGTCCAGGGCTTGGAAGCGATCCAGCCACAAGCCGCAGCGCGTTCCCATGCCCACTCCGATTTCCAGCACGAAGATTTCCGCGGGCAGACGATTGTGTTTTTCCAAATCTTTCAGGAGGGTCCAGAAGTCCGCGACGCCGTCCATAACAGCCGCGGCGTGATTGGCGTCGGACTTCCCTCCGGGAAGGGCTTGTTCGTAGCTTCGGCCCGTAGCCTTCTCCCAGTCCGGCAAACGCTGCCAGTAGAGCTGATTGAACTGCCAGGCAATGCTGGAGCGGAACGAGCAGAACTCCTCAAGCGCCAGGCAGTCTTCGGGCTTTTCCGCAACGTGCGCATCGCGCGCCAGCGTTCGCAAGAGACCCGCGCGCAATGCCTCCGGAGTCATGTCGCGCGTATTCACGTGGAGGTCCAGGAACGGCGCGCTCTTCCCGTGAAGTTCTTCCGCGCGAATAGCCATCACGGCTTCGCGAAAATTCTGCCGGTATTGAATCCAGTCCAGGTGGATGCGCAGGCTGGGCAACTGCGAAGGCTCCAGATGCCCCTCCTGGACGAGTGTGAACACCGTTTCGATTAAATCCCGCGCAGCCTCGGCTGCCGGATTCTTCTGGAGATGATTGATCTGCAGAATCATATTCCGGCCGGGCACCCTTTGTTAGTCCACTGCATCGAAAATCGCCACCGCGCCCCTCTCAATGTACGGCCCGGCCCATCCCCTGCCAGTATGGCCCACGCAGGGCCTTCCGGTCGACTTTGCCCGCGGCAGTCTTCGGAATTTCCGCGCGATATTCGACGGATTTCGGCGACTTCATGCCGCCCAGCTTGGCCTTGCAATGCGCGATCACAGCGTCTTCACTCAACGATCGTCCCTCCCACAGGACGATAAGGGCCTTCACAGCTTCTCCCCATTTCTCATCGGGGACTCCAATCACGGCGCATTCATAAACTTCGGGCAGAGACATGATCGCGGCCTCCACTTCCCCCGAAAAAACATTGAAGCCTCCGCTGATGATCATGTCTTTCTTGCGATCCACGATGTAGAAGAAGCCGTCCTCGTCCCGGTAGCCCACGTCTCCCGTGTGATGCCATCCGTGGGTGCGGATTTCCGCGGTCGCTTGGGGAAGATTGTGATATCCCGGCGTCACGAGCGGGCCCCTGGCTACAATCTCCCCGGTCTGATGCGGCGGCAGAAGCCGGCCGCCGTCATCCATGATCGCCAAGCGCACGCCGTAGGTTGCTTTGCCGCAGCTTCGCAGACGCTCTGGATGATCTCCGGCGGCCGCGGCGGCGACAGTTTTCTGGTCCAGCCAGGTCATCAGCATCGGCGCCTCTGTTTGTCCGTAACATTGACAAACGCACGGGCCAAAGACTTCCACTCCGCGCTTAACACGGTCGGGCGAAACGGGCGACGCCGCCAAGAGAAGAACGCGCAGGCTGGCATAGCTGAATTCGTGAACACGCGGATGGTCCAGCAAGGCGTAAAACGCGGTCGGCGGAAGAAAGAGATGCGTCACGCCAAACCGCTCGATGCTCTGCAAAACTTCCAAGGCGTCGAACCGCTGCAGGATGACGTTCGTCGCTCCCAGAGTGAACATGGCGAAGGAAACCACGCCCGCCGCGTGGGATAGAGGCGCTGTCGTCAGGCATACGGGCTCGATTCCGTCGCAGCGCCAATAGTGGGAAGCCATCTCTACAAACATGCCCCAGGGGACCGTTGTTACGCGCACGCCCTTCGCCGGTCCTGTCGTGCCGCCCGTGGGAACAACGCCGACCAGCCGATCAGGGTTGCCCAGTGGGTCTCCCCAATCGGCATCCTCGCCTGGCTTGCCTTGCGACGCGAATTCTTCGAGAGAGGGATCGCCGCCCCCGGCGGCATCAATGCAGATCACTTGGCGGAGCGAAGGCACGCCAGCCCGGATTTCCTTCGCCTGCTCCCGGTAGCTGCTGTGATAGAAAAGCCATCGCGTCTCCACATAATTCATGTATTCAATGTTTGCCGCCGTGGCGTTCCGGTAGTTGAGCGGGACCCACGCGCCACCGGCGCGCAACAGCCCGAGCATGCACACAAGTACGCGGGCATCGTTCAGCGAATAGATCGCCACGCGGTCTTCCTCTTTAAGCCCGTTCGCACGCATCGCTCTCGCCAGGCGTTCCGTGGCTTCGCGCAATTCGGCGTAGCTATAGCGCGTGGTTCCGCCCGTCAGCGCCGTTCGTCCGGGAAACTCTTCCGCGGCTTTGTCAAAGTAATCGATGGCTCGCATGACTTCCGCACCGTTCCATGAGCCGCATCTGTCTGCGAATCACAGCATCTTCAATTTCGAAAGTCCGTGGCTTTCCAGGACCTTGAGCAATTCCCGGTGGCCGATCGCGCTGGCGGCCGAGGCAAAGCCGGTTTTTCGCGGCGGGGTATGAATCAAGCTGTGCGCTACGGCGGCCTGGATGAGGCCGGTCTGTTGGTAGCAGCAGACTCCGAACATGGCGCATTGCACGGATTCCGTGGCGCCCCGCCCCACGATGTAATCAATCGTTCGATTCACGCGCGGATTTTCCCGCGGCGGAGTTCCGGCTTGCACGGAACTCGCCATCTCGGAGAGCCGCTTTTCCTGCTCCGCCTTGGGCAGGGGCCGGATCTGCTCCTGATAGAGTTTTTCCACCGCCACCAGATTTTCCATGATTTCGCGGTCCAGCAACCCGCCAAAGGCCCGCACATTCGCGATCCGCGGATGGTCCTTGTACCAGACCGGGTGAGGAAAGCCGCCCCAGGCAAGCGCCAACTGCGTGCGAATCTGCCCCGGAATCACGGCCTCGAAGGGGCTCGCCGGCGGCCAGCGTTTGTACTGATTCTGCTCCAGGTAAAATGCCTCCGTTTGCAGCACGGCGAAAATCGTCTGCGTGGATCCAAACGTGGGCATCCCGCGAAACATGGAAACAATTTCAAGGGTGTCAATCGCGGCGCTTTCGATGCACACCTGCGCCGCGATGTCGCTGGCCGCGGACATGAACGCGGTCGCCGGCGCGGCAAGAAGTCCCTGCTTCGCAAACGCCCCGCCCCACTTCTCCGAAACTTCACGGATCCACGCCTGCTCGCCGCTGATGTCCAGGTAGTGGCAGCCCGCTTTGAGGCTCGCCTCGATGACGCGCGGCCCGTTGTAAAGAAACGGCCCCACCGTATTGCAGACCACCCGCGCGCCGGAGAAGAGCTTGGCCAGTTCGTCGGCGGAACTCCCCACTTCCGCGATTTCGTAATCCGCGGTTTCGATTCCCGGGACGCGATCCATCACTTCCTTGATCTTCGCGCGATTTCGCCCCGCGGCGATGAACGGGACGCCGTAAATGCGCAGGAACTCGGCGACGAGCCGCCCGGAGAATCCACTCGCTCCATACAAGACAACAGGTTTTTTGTCGGACATGCCGCGCACTCCTCGTCTTGCCTGACCGCGGAGCGGTCAACGGACATCCCGTCAGGATTGTCAGGCCTTCAGCCGCGACTTCGATTCGGACTCCACGGCCCTGGCATGGGGACGAATTTTAGGCTAGTGTATGATTTTGGCTAGTAGGCACCTTTTTGATACCAAGAGTCCGAGGAGAATCCCATGCCCGGCTACGATTGCACGGTCAAATTGACCACCGACATCATCGGCGGAAAGTGGAAGCCGATCATCCTTTTCCACCTCGAGGCCGGCCCACGGCGTTTTAGTGAGCTAAATAGGCTGATTCCGGAGACCACCAAGAAAATGCTCAC
>JBGPGF010000017.1:0-25241 GCA_041483755.1 Terriglobia bacterium
CTTGATTCCGCTGTTTGCCGTTCTGCTGAGCGGCCTGTTTCCTTCCGCTGCCCGCGCTATAAACCCTTGTTGCGCCATCACGGGTATTAACGGCCTCACGGGAATCGTCACAGCGATAGAAAACGACACCGGCCGGACGTTTACGTTTAAGGTGACGAACGCGGCTCTGCTCAAGAGCCTGCACGTCGGGCAGCCAATCTATGCCAACTTCGAGACGCGGCAAGTATCGGTCGATCCATTTGAGCCCTGCTGTGGCATGGTGGACATTTTTTCGAAGGCTGGCGTGTTGCAGCCTAAAGCCGCGGCGGCGGTGCACACGAACGCGGGAAGCGCGGCCGCAGCCGCGGCTAAACCGGAGATTGCCGTCCACGACTACGAAGTGGACGGGGTGGAAGTGGCGCTGCTCTCCGCCGTGAGAAGCAGCGGCGACACCATCACGCTTCGCTGGCAATACCGCAACAAAACCGACGAGGCAAGGAAGATCGGCGAATCGTTTCACGGCATGGGATCCAGCGAAGCGTTCAGTTTGGATTGGGATGCCTACATCGTTGACGTGGGCGCCAGGATGCAATACCACGTGCTGAAGGATTCCACGGGAAATCCCGTTGCGGCCCGCCATGGCGGGAACAAAGTGGTGGTGCTCGGGCCCAAGGGAACCACTTCCGTGTGGGCCAAGTTTACCGCGCCTCCGGCAGCGGTGCAGCATGTCACCGTGTTCGTCGCCGGGGTTGAGCCCTTCGAGGATGTTCCTATCAGCGCGATTGGGAAGGAATGAGGGAAAGAGAAATGGCGGCGCGAAGCCGCCGGTCCAACGACAACCGCAACTTCCAACCAAGATGGCGAGGTAAACTAGTCCCTACAAGGGCAAGGAGAAGGCGGGTGGCCCCGGTTCCTTGTTGTTCTATCTTCTTGACTGCGTGCATCGGAGAGAGGATAGCACTGTCGCAAGGCTCGGGGGCGAACCGAAACTCGATACCTCCTGCTCGCGCAGTATGTTTGAGCGAGACACATTGACGGAAAGGCGACCACGGCCTAAGATGCGTCGCCTAGAGGAGTCTCCAGATGCGCTATTGCGACCTGCTTCGCCGATCCAACTCTCTGCTGTTACTAACGGTGGTTTCCCTGGTTGTTTCGGCACGCCCGACACGCGCCGCGGACAACTACCAGGTCACCCTTGAGCAAAACGTCGCCGCCAAGATGCGCGACGGGGTCACGCTTCGCGCGGACATTTATCGCCCCAAGACGGACGGCAAGTTTCCCGTGCTCCTCACGCGCACGCCGTACGACAAGACAGGTAGCGCCGGATTTGGCATGAGGGCCGCCGCGCGCGGCTACGTGGTGATCGCGCAAGATACGCGGGGGCGGTACCGCTCCGAGGGCGAGTGGTATACGTTCAAGCACGAATCGGAGGACGGCTACGACACGGTGGAATGGGCGGCAGCGCTGCCGTATTCGAACGGCAAGGTGGGAATGTTCGGCGGTTCTTACGTGGGCGCGACGCAATTCCTTGCGGCGATTGCGCACCCGCCGCATCTCGCGGGCATTTGCCCGACGGTGACGGCTTCGAACTACCACGACGGCTGGACGTATCAGGGCGGCGCGTTCGAACAGTGGTTCAATGAATCGTGGACCACGGGCCTGGCGAAAAACACGCTGGACCGCCGAAGCGACTGGGACAGCAACGCCGTTCAATGGATCGAAAAGCTGCCGCTGAATTCCTACCCAGTGCGCGAAGCGCCTTCGGCGGCGGGACTGGCCCCTTATTTCACCGACTGGCTGGCGCATCCGAGCTACGACGACTATTGGAAGCAGATTTCGATTGAGGATCACTACGCGCAGATTCAGGTGCCGGTCTTCAGCATCGCCGCCTGGTACGACATTTTTCTGGGCGGCTCGCTGCGAAATTACATGCGACTGAAAACCGAAGGAGGAAACGAGGCGGCGCGGCACGGCCAGCGGCTGCTGGTGGTCATCGGCGGCCACGCCGGCTCGGGGAGCAAGATTGGCGACGTGGAATTTGGGGAAGTGGCGAAGTACGACGGCGATGAGATCACGCTGCGGTGGTACGACTGGCTATTGAAGGGAGAAGCGAATGGAGAAGAGCACTCGAAACCCGTGAGGATTTTCGTCATGGGCAAAAACGTCTGGCGCGAAGAAGACGACTGGCCGCTGGCGCGCGCGAAGGCGACGCGCTATTTCCTGCACTCCGCGGGCGCGGCGAACGGCCTCACCGGCGTTGGCACGCTGAACACGACAGCTCCCGCCGCCGAGCCAGCGGACAAATACGTTTACGATCCGGCCGACGCGGTTCCCACGCGGGGAGGGCCGTTGTGCTGCACGCCGCTGCCGCCAGGTTCGGGGCCGCAGGACCAGCGCATTGTTGAAGCACGCAACGACGTTCTCATCTTCTCCACGGCGCCCTTTGCGCAGGACACGGAGGTGACCGGCCCGGTCACGCTGGAGCTTTACGCCAGCACTTCGGCCGTGGACACGGACTTCACGGCAAAGCTCGTGGATGTGGCGCCTAACGGCTACGCACAAAATCTTACGGAAGGCATTCTGCGTCTGCGCTACCGCAATTCACAGGAAAAGGCGGAGCTGGCCAATCCCGGGCAGACCTATCACGTCACCGTGGACCTGTGGGCCACCAGCAATGTCTTTTTGGCGGGGCACAAGCTGCGCCTCGAGGTCTCCAGCAGCAACTTCCCGCGCTTCGACCGCAACCTCAACACCGGCGAAGAACAGGCCCGCGCCACGCGAATGGTCAAGGCCAGCAACGCCATCTACCACGACCGCGAGCATCCATCGGCGCTGATTCTGCCCGTTGTGCCGTAGGTTTCTGCGCCGCCAATTTCGAAAGATTCGTTTTCTTCATCGACGATGTCCGATGCAGCAGAGCGGCGTGTTTTTTGGCGGCGCGCACACTAAGTTGCAATCGCAAACATTTCGTCGGAAACTACTGCGTCATGCAGCGCCGGGTCCGCGCTGCCCGGCGGGGTTTGGCGAAGTTTTGAGACTAGCGCTGGCGTTCGGCGCGCTCCCCTTCTTGGCGCAAAATTAGAATGGCTCAAATTTTCCACCGCAGTACGAATTTTATCGCGCGGTTCAGTATTTATTCCGCGCTGTTCCTGGCGGCGCTGGCGCTCCTGGTCATCGCCACGGTGGCGCGTTCGCCGTACATGACCAATCAAAACATTGCGCGCGAGCAGCCCGTGCAGTTCAGCCACAAGCACCACGTCGGCGACGACGGCCTGGATTGCCGCTACTGCCATACTTCGGTCGAGACCTCGGCCGTGGCCGGCGTTCCGCCGACCAAGACCAGCATGAATTGCCATTCGCTCCTTTTCAACAATAGCGAGTACCTCGAGCCGGTTCGCGAAAGCTTCCGCAGCGGCAAGTCCATCGAGTGGGTGAAGATCCACCGCTTGCCCGATTTTGTCTATTTCAACCACAGCATTCACGTGAACAAAGGCGTTGGCTGCTCGACCTGTCATGGCCAGATTAACCAGATGCCGCTGGTATGGCAGGCTTCGTCGCTGCAAATGGAGTGGTGCCTCGCATGCCATCGCGATGCCGGGGCGAACCTGCGCCCCAAGAGCGAAATCTTCAACATGGATTGGAAGCCGGCGGCGAATCAGACGGAGCTGGGCCGCCTGCTGGCCGAGAAATACAACCTGCGCAGCGTGGCCGAGCTCACGAGCTGCTCGACCTGCCACCGCTGAACGAGGAATATGCACACGCGCGACCCCATTCACGGGCACGATCACAAAAACGGTCACGAGCCGGAGCACGAAGCCGGGGATGACGGAGTGCACGAATTTCCGCTCGATCTCGCCGCCGTTCGCGCGCGCCTGGCTTCCAGTCCCGGCAAAGAGCATTGGCGCAGCCTGGAAGAGCTGGCCGCCGATCCGCATTTCGAAGAGCTGCTGCACCGCGAATTTCCGCGCCAGGCCTCCGAGTGGGATGATTCGTTGGATCGCCGCGGCTTTCTGAGATTGATGGGTGCGTCGCTGGCGCTCGCGGGACTTTCCGGCTGCGGCCGCGCCCCGGAAGAGACGATCGTTCCCTACGTGAAAAACCCGGAGGGGCTCACGCTCGGCAAGCCGCTTTTCTATGCGACGGCTATGACCTTCGGCGCGGACGCGATGGGCTTGCTCGTTGAAAGCCACGAAGGCCGGCCGACAAAGATCGAAGGCAATCCCGATCATCCGTCGAGCCTGGGCGCGACCGATGCTTTCGCGCAAGCTGCGGTGCTGGGGCTCTACGATCCCGACCGCTCGCAGGTCGTCACGCACCTCGGGGAAATCAGTTCGTGGGGAACATTCCAGGCGGAAGCGACGGCCATCGCCACGGCGCTGAAGGCACAGGGTGGCGCGGGCCTGCGCCTTCTTTCCGGCAGCGTCACTTCGCCGACGCTGGTAGCGCAAGTCGCCGCGCTGCTCAAGCAGTTTCCTCAGGCGAAGTGGCATCAATGGGAGCCGGCCGGGTCGGATGGCGCGCGCGAAGGCGGCAAGCTGGCCTACGGCCGCTATGTGAATACCGTCTATCACCCCGAAAAGGCCGACGTCATCCTTTCACTCGACGCCGATTTTCTCGGCAGCGGTCCAGGGCACGTCCGCTATGCCAAGGAATTTTTCCGGCGGCGCAATCCGGGGCGCGGCGGATTGCTGGCGGAGTACGGAGTGAAGCCGATGAACCGGCTCTATGTGGTTGAGCCGACGCCTTCGGTCACCGGCGCTGCCGCCGATCATCGCCTGCCGTTGCGCATGAGCGAGATTGAGCTCTTTGCGCGCGCGCTGGCCGGAAAGCTGGGGCTGGGCGGCCTCGCCGTGCTTCCGGGAAAACTTGGGGAATGGCTGGATGCGGCCGCCGCGGACCTGCAGAAGCACCGTGGCGCCTCGCTCATCGTGGCCGGCGAATGCCAGCCCGCCGAAGTGCACGCCTTGGCCCAAGCGATTAATCAGGCGCTGGGCAACGCCGGCAAGACGCTCGACTACACCGAGCCGGTTGAGGCGCAGCCCGTCCATCACATCGAATCGCTGCGCGCGCTTTGCACGGACATGTACGACGGCAAAGTGGATACGCTGCTGATTCTCGGCGGCAATCCCGGTTACGACGCGCCACACGATTTCGCATTCGTCGAAAAACTCAAAAAGGTTCGCGTTGCCATTCGTCTCGGCGCTTACGCCGATGAAACCTCGGACTATTGCCATTGGCATATTCCCGAGGCGCACTTCCTGGAATCCTGGAGCGATGCGCGCGCCTTCGATGGCACGATCAGCATCGTTCAGCCGCTCATCGCGCCGCTTTATCAGGGCAAGACCGCGCACGAGGTGATTGGCGCGTTCAGCGACAAACCTGGGCAAACGTCTTACGATCTTGTCCGCGAACACTGGAAGACGCTGGATGTCGGCGGCGGCTTCGAAAAATCTTGGCGCAAGGTATTGAACGATGGCGTTGTGCCGGGTACGGCGCTTCCCTCGATCCATCCACTGCTGAAATGGAATCCAGCGAGCCTCCCGCCAGTGAAAACCGCGCCGCCAGACGAACTCGAATTCATCTTTCGGCCCGATCCCGGCGTTTTCGACGGCCGCTTCGCCAATAACGGCTGGCTGCAGGAACTGCCGCGTCCTCTGACGAAGCTCACGTGGGACAACGCCGCGCTGGTCAGCCCTGCCACCGCCGAGAAACTCGGCCTCGGGCACCGCATCGCCTCGCGCGGCGGCGAACACGGCCAAGTGCGCGCGGACCTTGTGGACATCGAGCTCTTCGGCAGCAAAGTCACAGCGGCGACATGGACGGTCCCCGGCCAGGCCGATGGCGTGATCACGCTGCCGCTGGGCTACGGCCGCTCGAAGGCGGGTCACACCGGCACAAACAAGGGCTTCAACGCCTACGCTGTGCGCGCCTCGTGGGGATTGTGGGCCGCGACCGGCGGCAAGATTGCGGCCACCGGCGCGGATTATCCGCTGGCCTGCACGCAGTATCACTTCAACATGGAAGGCCGCGAGCTTGTTCGCGCGGCGCCGCTCGAAGAGTTCCATCGCCATCCGAACTTTGCGCAGGAAAAAGGCGAAGCGCCGCCCAAGGAGCTCACGCTCTACAAGGAATATGAATACCCCGGCTACGCCTGGGGCATGGCCATTGACCTGAGCAAATGTTTTGGCTGCAACGCTTGCGTGGTCGCGTGCCAGTCGGAAAACAATATTCCCGTTGTCGGCAAAGATCAGGTGATGCGCGGGCGCGAAATGCATTGGATTCGCATTGACCGCTACTACGCGAGCCCTTCGCAGGAGACCGGGCTCGAAAATCCCGATGCGTATTTTCAGCCGGTGACCTGCCAGCAGTGCGAAAACGCACCCTGCGAACTGGTCTGCCCCGTTGGCGCCACCGTGCATAGCGCGGAAGGCTTGAACGACATGGTGTACAACCGCTGCGTCGGGACGCGCTACTGTTCGAACAATTGCCCGTACAAGGTGCGGCGTTTCAATTTCCTGCGCTTCCAGGACTGGGAGACGCCTTCGCTGAAGCTGATGCGCAATCCGGAAGTGACCGTGCGCAGCCGCGGGGTCATGGAGAAGTGCACGTATTGCGTGCAGCGCATCAACAACACGCGCATCGAAGCGGAAGAAGACAACAACCGGAAGATTCGCGACGGCGAAATTGTCACCGCCTGCGAAGCCGCCTGCCCCGCAGAGGCCATCGTCTTCGGCAACGCCAACGATGCGAACAGCCGCGTGGCGCGGCTCAAAGCACAATCGCGCAACTACACGATTCTGGGCGAGCTGAACACGCGCCCGCGCACCAGTTATCTGGCCGCAGTGCGCAACCCGAACCCCGCGCTGGAACCGCCGGGCAAAACGGAGACGGAAAAGCGATGAGCGCGGGCACGCCCAACATTCCGCCCGAGCTGCGGCGCAGCGCGCCAGTCCTCGAGCCCGGTCACACGTATGGTTCGGTCACGGAGAAGATCAGTGCGATCGTGCTCACGCGGCCGACGTCGATGGGCTGGTTTGTCGGCTTCAGTATCGCCTTCAGCCTGGCGATGCTGCTGTTCATGTCCGTGGCATACCTGATCCTCAAGGGCACCGGCATCTGGGGCATCAACATTCCCGTCGGCTGGGGCTTCGCCATCGTCAATTTTGTCTGGTGGATCGGCATCGGCCACGCCGGCACGCTCATTTCCGCCATTCTTCTGCTGTTGAATCAGAAGTGGCGCACCTCGATCAACCGCTTCGCCGAGGCCATGACGCTCTTTGCCGTGATGTGCGCGGGCATTTTCCCGCTGATCCACACGGGGCGCCCGTGGTTCGCGTACTGGATGTTCCCCTATCCCAACACGATGGGCATCTGGCCGCAGTTTCGCAGCCCGCTGATCTGGGACGTCTTTGCGGTATCCACCTATTTCACCGTGTCGTTTTTTTTCTGGTTCGTCGGGCTGATTCCGGACCTGGCCACGCTGCGCGACCGCGCGCATCCCCGCGCCAAGCAGGTTATTTACGGCATGCTGGCGCTGGGCTGGCGAGGGTCGGCGCGCCACTGGCACCGTTATCAGACCGCGTATTTGCTGCTCGCCGGGCTAGCTACGCCACTGGTCGTCTCCGTGCACACGGTGGTCAGCCTCGATTTTGCCGTGGCGCTGGTGCCCGGATGGCACACCACGATCTTTCCGCCCTACTTCGTCGCCGGCGCCATCTACTCCGGCTTTGCCATGGTGATCACGCTGGCCATCCCGCTGCGCAAAGTGTATGGCCTGGAAGATTTCATCACCATGCGCCACCTGGAAAACATGGCCAAAGTGATGCTGGCCACCGGGCTGATCGTCGGGTACGGCTACGTCATCGAGTTTTTCATGGCGTTTTACGGTCCCGACAAGTTTGATAAATTCCTGGCGCTGCAACGCCTGACGGGTCCGTATCGGTACTTCTATTTCGCGCTGATCTTCTGCAACATCATCACGCCGCAGTTCCTTTGGCTGCGCAAGATTCGCATCAACGTGCCGCTGCTGTTTCTGATTTCCATCGTCGTGAACATCGGAATGTGGCTGGAGCGTTTCGTGATCGTGGTCCTCAGCCTGGCTCGGGACTACACGCCGTCGGCCTGGGGCCGGTATGCGCCGACGTTTTGGGACTGGAGCACGTACATCGGCACGATCGGGCTGTTCCTCGCGCTGCTGTTCCTGTTTGTGCGCGCGCTGCCGGTGATTTCGATTGCGGAGATGCGCGAGCTCGTCGCGCACACGTCCGAGGAAAAGAAATGATCGAGCATCGTTCCCACCTCTACGGCGTGATGGCGGAGTTCGATACGACGGAGCAGCTCATCGAAGCCGCCGGCAAGGCGCGCGCCGCGGGCTATAAGCGAGTGAACGCTTACACTCCGTTTCCGGTGGAAGGCCTGGCCGAAGCCCTCGGATTCCGGCGCTCTGCGGTGCCGCTGATCACCCTGATCGGCGGCCTGCTCGGCGGCGGCGGCGGATTCGCCATGCAGTACTGGATGTCGGCCATCAGCTATCCGGAAAATATCGGCGGGCGCCCGCTGAATAGCTGGCCGTCGTTCATCATCGTCACATTTGAGTTGACGATTCTGGGCGCCGCGACGTTTGCCGTGCTCGGCATGCTGGCCTTGAACAAGCTGCCCCAGCCGCATCACCCCGTCTTCAATTCGCCGCGATTCGCGCTGGCCTCGAACAACCGCTTCTTCCTCTGCATCGAGGCGCGCGACGCAAAATTCGACCGCGTGCGAACGGCTTTGTTCCTCGAGAATTTGCACGCGCACGACGTCGCCGAGGTTCCTGATGAGTAGCGCCCGGCGCCATCATCGTCATTCGCAAATGTTAGCGGCCGCCTGCGCGTTTGCTTTTCTTTTCGCGCTCGGCGGCTGCCGCCAGGATATGGCACGCCAGGCGAAGCAAAGGCCGCTCTCGCCTACAAATTTCTTCGGCGACGGCCGCTCCGCGCGACCCTTGCTGGAAAACACGGTGGCGCGCGGCTCGATTGCGGACGATGAACTGGCTGTGCCGAAGGATTCGAATCGGTTCCCGCTTCCGGTGACGCTGGAGCTTCTCCAGCGCGGCCAGGAGCGTTACAACATTTTTTGTACGCCGTGTCACGGTCTGACCGGCGACGGCAACGGCATGATCGCCCAGCGCGGCTTCCGCCACCCGCCGACCTACCACCAGGAGCGCCTCCGCCGGGCGCCCACCGGCTACTACTACGACGTCATCTCGAGTGGATTCGGCGTCATGCCGGATTATGCCGCGCAGATTCCGCCGCGGGATCGCTGGGCCATCGTCGCGTATATCCGCGCGCTGCAATTGAGCCGCAACGCGCCCGCCAGCGCGCTGGCGCCGGGGCTTCGTGAAAAGCTGAGTGCGGATGATTCCGCGCGAGCAAACGCATCTTCGGAGACAGGAGCTGCCGAGAAATGATGGCGCAGAATTACAGCGCGCCCGAAAGTGTAAACCGCCTCCAGCAGCGCGCGCTCACGGTCGGCGTGCTCGGCTTGGTTTTGTGCGTCTTCGGCGCGTTCCATGATGCGGACCAGTTTTTCCGTTCCTACCTAATCGGCTACCTGCTCGCGCTCGGAGTGACGCTCGGCTGCCTAGGCCTCCTGATGCTCCAGCATTTGACCGGCGGCAACTGGGGCATCCTCATTCGCCGGCCGCTGGAAGCGGCCACGCGGACATTGCCGCTGCTCGCGATTCTCTTTCTTCCGAATGTGTATGGGATGAGCAAGCTTTACATTCACTGGATTGGGCCGGAGCACGAAACGCTAGGGGAATTCCAGCAGCGGTATCTGACGATTCCGAACTATCTGACTCGCGCGGCTATCTATTTCGCCATTTGGTTCGTGCTCATGCTTCTTCTGAACCACTGGTCGAAACAGCAGGACACGAACTCGGAAGACCGCATGCTGCGCCGGCGGCTGCAGCTTCTGAGCGGGCCGGGCATCGTTCTATATGTTTTCACGGTGACGTTTGCGGCCGTGGATTGGGTGATGTCCCTCTCGCCACACTGGGTCTCGACGATTTATGGTTTTCTTTTCGTCGCCGGTCAGATCATTTCCGCGATGTCGCTGATGATCATCGTCGTCGTCATGCTCGCGCGGACCGAGCCTATGTCCCGTGTTTTACAGCCACGCCATCTGCACGACCTCGGGAAACTCCTTTTCGCTTTCATTCTGCTGTGGGCGTATTTTTCCTTCTCGCAACTGCTGATTATTTGGTCTGGCAATCTTCCCGAGGAAATTCCGTTTTATCGCTCGCGTTTGTATGGCGGCTGGGGCGGCGTTGCGGTTTTTCTGCTGCTCTTTCACTTCGCGCTGCCATTCTTCCTACTGCTGTCTCGCGACATCAAGCGCAGCGCGAAGGTATTGCCGGTCCTTGCCGCCGCCATCATCTTCATGCGCGGGGTGGACCTCTATTGGATGATTGGGCCGGAATTTTCACCGAAGGCTTTTCATCTGAGTTATCTAGATTTCGCCGCGCCGCTGGGAATTGGCGGCCTCTGGCTAGCATGGTTTGCGGGACAATTGAAGGCCCGGCCGTTGCTGCCGCTGGGCGAGCCCAAGCTGGCGGAGGCCATCGAGCACGATGAGCACTGAACTACACAATTCGGAGCAGGGCTCGAACGGGGCGCCGGTGCATTCCGACGTGGCCTTTGAGAAGCGCGACGTCAGTCACGTTAGTGTGCTGGCCTTTCTGTTTTATCTGGCGCTTACGCTGATCGCCTCCTTCGGAATCTGCTGGGGCGTTCTGCTCTTCACCGAATCGCGCATCGCGCTGTTCGATCCCCCGCCGCCGCCGATTCGCCGGGGTGCTGCGGCCGCGATGCCTCCCGAGCCGCGGCTGCAGGCGCAGGGTATTCCGGGGCACGACCGCGATCCGCAGCAGGATTTGCGCGTCAAGCTCAAACTGGATCGCGAGACCCTTGAAAAGGCCGCGTGGGTGGATGAAAAGGCCGGCGTCGCGCAGATACCGATTGAGGACGCGATGAAGATTCTCGCGGAGAAAGGTTTGCCGGAGGTTGCTCCACCAACGCCACCGGCGAAGAGATAGGCCAACATGAAAAGGATATTTTCAATTTCAACGATAAGCGCGCTGGCGCTGTTTCTCGGCGCCGCCGCAGTACGCGCACAAGCCGTGCCGGACGACGCGGGCCTCAAAGGCCTGCCTCCCGCCCTGCGAAATGTGGGCTTCGACCCGCAACTCAACGCGCAGATCCCGCTCGATCTTGCTTTTCATGACGAAGCCGGACGCGGCGTCAGGCTCCGCGACTATGCCGGCACGAAGCCCGTCGTTCTCGCGCTGGTCTATTACGGCTGCCCGATGCTCTGCAATCAGGTGGAGGAGAGCCTCGTCGGAGCTCTCAAAATGATTTCGTTTAATCCGGGGCGCGAATACGAGGTCGTATTCGTCAGCTTCGATCCGCGCGAGACGCCAGACATGGCGGCGCAGAAAAAAGAGCATGTGCTGTCCCGCTACGCGCGGCCCCAAACCGCCGCGGGCTGGCATTTCCTGACCGGCTCACCGGAATCCATCGGCGCGCTCACCAAAGCCGCCAGTTTCCGCTATACGTTCAATGAAAAGACGAATCTTTTCGCGCACGCCAGCGGAATCATGGTGCTGACGCCGGACGGACGCATTTCGCGCTACTTTTTTGGCGTCGATTTCCCCCCGCGCGATCTGCGGCTGGGCCTCATGGACGCCTCCGCGGGAAAGATCGGCACGCCGACGGATCACCTGGTGCTTTTTTGTTATGAATACGACCCCGTTTCGGGCACCTACAGCGCGGCGATTCTGCGTATTCTCCGTGCTGCAGGCTTGCTGACCGTCGCCCTCATCATCTTGGGAATTCTCCTATTCCGCCGGCGCGAAAACCGCGCGGCGCGGCTGCATTCGCAAGGAGCGCACTAAACCGTGCAATCGGGACTTCCACTTTTCCCGGAGCAGGCGTCCAACTTCGCGGGGAGTGTGGACGCCCTGATGTTTTATCTGCTGATCGTCTCCGTGTTCTTCTCGGCGCTCATCACCTTTCTCATTGGCTACTGTTTTCTGAAGTTTCACCGCAAGAAGAAGGACGAGATCGGCGTTAATATCCACGGCTCGACTCCGCTGGAGATCGGCTGGAGCGTCATCCCCTTTATCCTCGTCATGGTCATGTTCGGCTGGGGAGCCAGCGTCTACATCAACTATCGCCATGCGCCGCAGGACACGCTGGACATCTATGTCGTCGCCAAACAATGGATGTGGAAGCTGCAGCAGCCCGACGGCCGCCGCGAGATCAACGAGCTGCACATTCCGGTGAATCGCAATGTAAAGCTCATCATGGCCAGCGAAGACGTTATCCACGACTTCTTCGTGCCCGCCTTCCGCGTCAAGGCCGACGTGGTTCCGGGACGCACCATGACGCTGTGGTTCCGCGCCACCAAGCCGGGCCGCTACCACTTCTTCTGCTCGCAATACTGCGGCACCAATCACGCCGTCATGGGCGGCTGGGTAACGGTAATGGAACCGGCGGAATACGCGGCGTGGCTCAGCGGCTCCTCCGGCGAGGCGAATCCCGCGTCCGCCGGCGAAAAGCTTTTTGCGCAGTTTGCTTGCAACACCTGCCATCAAAGCTCCGGGCAGGGGCGCGGGCCATCGCTCGTTGGGATGTACGGTTCCGCCGTGAAGCTTACCGACGGCACCACCATAACTACGGATGACGCCTACATTCGCGAGTCCATCTTGAATTCCAAGGCAAAAATTGTGGCTGGCTATCAACCACTGATGCCCGCATTCCAGGGGCTGATGACCGAAGAGCAGATTCTGAATCTGACGGCGTACATCAAGTCCTTGAAAGCACAGCAGGCGCCTCCGGCAATGGCCATAGCGGCGCCGGCCACGGGGAAGCGATAGGTCCTATGAGCGCAACCGCAACAAAGCCGGCGGCGACCCTGCCGGCCGATCATTACCTGAACGCGAAGTACGGCCTGCGCTCGTGGCTTCTCACCACCGACCACAAGCGCATCGCATTGCTCTATCTCGGCTCGGTGACGGTCTTCTTTTTCATCGGCGGCATATTTGCCGTGATGATCCGTGTCCACCTGCTAACGCCGCAGGGCTACCTGGTCACGGCGGAGACGTATAACAAGCTCTTCACCATGCACGGCGTGGCGATGATCTTTTTCTTCCTGATTCCTTCGATTCCCGCGGTTCTCGGAAACTTCCTGATCCCGTTGATGATCGGCGCGAAGGACCTGGCCTTCCCTAAGCTCAATCTTCTGAGCTGGTACGTTTACGTGGTGGGCGGCATCTTTACGCTCTATTCGATGATCAGCGGCGGCCTCGACACCGGGTGGACGCTCTACGCGCCGCTCAGCACCGTGTATTCGAATTCCGCGGTGGCACCCGCCGTCATCGGCATCTTCATCAACGGTTTTTCGTCCATCCTCACCGGCCTGAATTTCCTGGTGACCATCCACACCATGCGCGCGCCGGGACTGACGTGGTTCCGGCTGCCGATGTTCGTATGGACGCACTACGCCACGAGCATCATCATGATTTTGGGCACGCCGGTGATCGCCATCACGCTGGCGCTGGCGGGCATGGAACGCCTCTTCCATCTGGGTTTTTTCAATCCGCAGATGGGGGGCGACCCGATTTTGTTCCAGCACCTCTTCTGGTTCTATTCGCACCCGGCCGTGTACATCATGATTCTTCCGTCCATGGGCGTCGTGAGCGAGCTGATTCCCACGTTTGCGCGCAAGCCGCTTTTCGGCTACCGCTTCGTTGCCGCCGCCAGCATCGCCATCGCCGTCATCGGCTTCTTGGTCTGGGCGCATCATATGTTCGTCGCCGGACAGTCCGTGTACGCCGCGCTGGTGTTTTCGTTTCTCAGCTTTCTCGTAGCGATTCCCTCGGCAGTTAAAGTGTTCAATTGGATGGCCACGCTTTATAAAGGTTCCATCTCCTACGACACGCCGATGCTCTACGCCCTGGGCTTCATCGGCCTGTTCGTCATTGGCGGCCTCACCGGCATGTTCCTCGCCTGCCTCGGCGTGGACATTCACGTTCACGACACCTACTTCGTCGTCGCTCATTTCCACTACATCATGGTTGGTGGCGCGGTGATGGGTTATCTGGGCGGGTTGCACTTCTGGTGGCCGAAGATCAGCGGACGGATGTATCCGGAATTTCTTGCGCGCATCTCCGCAATCATTCTTTTCGCCGGCTTCAACCTGACCTTCTTCCCGCAGTTTATTCTTGGCTATCTGGGCATGCCGCGGCGGTATCACACCTACCCGCCCGAATTTCAGGTTTTCAACGTGATGTCCACAGCAGGCGCTTCCATCCTCGCGGTCGGCTACCTGCTGCCGATGATTTATCTGACCTGGGCGATGCGTTACGGCCGCGTGGCTGGGCCCAACCCGTGGCCCGCGACGGGTCTCGAGTGGCAGACCGCTTCGCCGCCGCCCACGGAAAACTTTGACACGACTCCCGTGGTCACCTGGGAGCCGTACGATTTCGTGAACCGGCCCGACTTGGGCCTGGCGGCACCGCCGGAGCAACGCGTGCCCGGCGACAAGGACATGTAGGTAGCACAGGCTTCAGCCTGTGCGGCGATTCCGCAATGGGTTGCAGACGAAAATTGGAGGAAATACCGAGTGCATCGCACCGGCGAACTTTACGGACAGTTTGAGACGCTCGAGCAGCAGCGCGAAGCTTCGTCGCTGGGGATGTGGGTTTTCCTCATCACCGAAGTGATGTTCTTCGGCGGCGTGTTCCTGACCTACACGATCAACCGCGCCATCTATCCGGCCGCGTTCGGCATCGGCAGCAATACGCTCGATCTTAGGCTAGGCGGGTTCAACACCGCCGTCCTGATCGCCAGCAGCTTCACTATGGCCATGGCCGTTTGGGCTTCGCAGACCGGCAAGAAGAAGCTGATTCCCCTATTCCTCACTCTGACTCTGGTCCTGGGCAGCGTCTTCCTCGGCGTCAAGGTTGTCGAGTACGCGCAGAAATTCGAGCACCACCTCGTGCCCGGGCGCAGCTTCCAAATTGATGCGCACATTGAGAATCAGGCTCAGAAACAGGAGCTGGAAGCGGCGTTTGCCAAGGACCCCGACCTGAACGCCCACGCACAGTTGTACTTCTCGCTGTATTTCGGCATGACCGGCCTGCACGCCCTGCACATGCTTATCGGGGCGGGGCTGCTCCTTTGGCTGATCCGCGAATCGCTCCGCGGGCGTTTTACTCCGCAATACAACACACCGGTGGAGGTCGTGGGCCTCTACTGGCACTTCGTTGATATTGTGTGGATCTATCTGTTTCCGTTGCTGTATCTGATTGACCGGCACAAATAGCGGGGAGAACGAAGCGTGTCCGAGCACATTGTTTCACCAAAAATCTACGCCGGGATTTTCACGACGCTCATGGTCTTTACCGGCGTGACGGTTTACGCCGCCTACGTGAACCTCCACAAATGGAACATCGTCATCGCCCTGGGAATCGCTACGTTCAAGGCCACACTTGTGATCCTCTACTTCATGCACGCGCGCTACAGCCCGCGCCGCACTCAGCTCGTTATCATTGCTGGCGTTTTCTGGCTGGCCATCCTTCTCGCGCTCACTTTGAGCGACTACCTCACCCGCGTCACGATCCACGGTTGACCGTCTTACGTGCGGCTCATCGAGTTTGAACTGCCGGGGCACACCTCCGCCGCTTCGGGGTGTTCTTCGGGGTGCATTTTCGATGGAGAAATGAGCCGGGGACTCGTTCCGGCTCAATTACAATCCGGCGGAAGTGAAACAGGGGAGGAACGAACCGGCCCAGCCCTCAATCCCCAAAGGGATCCACGGCTCGCCTCCCCATACTCCAAGGGGGAGCACGCCGCGAGCCACTGACAAGTCTTTCAAAATCAATCAATTGCCAATTTATGGCAGCGTAAAAAAGCGCTACCCCCGCGAAAAATTTCCAGTGCGCCCTTGGCAAGAGCCGGTTAGCGTTTGACGCGATATGGGCCAAGATCGAAGGGCCAGCGCGAACGGGGAACTGCTCCATCGAAGTCATCGGCGGGCCAACTGTACAACCTGTGGATCTAAGTTTACAGGGTGATGTATGAAGGATCGGCTGTGGCCTATCGTTTCCCAGCAGAAGTCTCAGGCGCAGCGGTCTTCTTTCCTACCCGATCCGGTTTTGCCTCCGAAGGTCGGAAATCAATCCCGTCCGGCGCGTCAAGCTCTGAAAGCGGGACCGTGACCGTTTGACTGTCGTTTTGCGGTTTGGGCGGTGCCATCGGACGCCATCCAGTTCGAGTTAATATCTCTGCTTTCCCGGAAATGCGGCTGATCCTCACGGGGAAGTCCAGAAATCTGGCATAGCTGTAGGGCGTCGGCCAGCCAAGCCACGCAAACAAGAGCAGGAGAGCGAGTAGCCCAACCCCCACAAAGACCCTTCGGATGCTCATGGGCAATAGCCTAACTTCCTAGCCTCATCGGGCGCAAGTCATCTTATCCAAAAAAATGCTTGATCACCGCAAAACGAAATTGTCCCCGGTTTAGTTGAAAGTGGCGGCTCATGAGACAGGGCACCAACTCCAACTACCTAATATGGAATGCGACGGTTCGGGCCCTTACTCCCGTCCCTAAGGGGGCTACATCCGATCATTTTACGTACACAACTATTTTGAGGCGATTATCTGCTGGAGGGTACGGCCCGATAAACGCTTGGGATAGGCTAACCTCCAGCCCATCATGGCGCAGCATTGAGGCTAGTCCTTCTGCCGCGGGCAAGACTGTCTTGTCGGGAGCCGCGGGACTTACCAAAATTAGAATTCCTCTCGCTGGTGCTCGTAGCCAAATCGGCGGTGTAGGCGGGAATGACTCAAACCCCGACTTCCAATTTGCGGAGGCGCATGTTTTCGAGAGATCGGCGGTAATGCCCGCGATTTCGGGATCAACGTCACTGACCTCGAAGAAGACTATTTCATGCACGCCGAAGGATTTAAGCTTCTCCGCGATAACTGATTGCTGACCTTGACTCAGCGACCTGGGCGCTCGCATTTGTTGGACGACGTCGTCCCCTCGACCGCCAGCATGCCAAACGGCACCACCTATCCCAATGCCATCGTCGCGGGGCTGGACACGATTTCAGCTCCTTCGTTCATCGTCGGCACGCCCCCGCAGATCAGTTCGGTCTCACCGGCGTTCGGCCCGGTTGGAACGGCGGTGACGATCACAGGGAATAACTTTGGAGCGACACAGGGGACGAGTACGGTGAAATTTGCCAACGTCGTGGCGACGCCGACCAGTTGGAGCAACACGCAAATCGTAGTGACAGTGCCCGCGGGCGCTGTGAAGGGCTACGTAAACGTGACCGTGGGCGGCTTAACCGGCCAGACATCATACATTGTGGGAACACCGCCACAGATCAGTTCGATCTCACCAGCGTTCGGCGCGGTAGGAACGGTGGTGACGATTAACGGGACAAACTTTGGGGCGACGCAGGGGACGAGCACGGTCAAATTCGCCAACGTTGTGGCGACACCGACGAGTTGGAGCGGCACGCAGATTGTCGCGCCGGTGGCCAGCGGGACGCCGACGGGATCGACTTACGTGCAGGTCACAGTGGGTGGGTTATTAGGCCAGACGCCGTACGTGGTGGGCACGCCACCGCAGGTCACGTCGGTGTCGCCGAACTGGGGCCCGGTGGGGACGGTGGCAACGATCACGGGGACGAACCTTGGGGCGACGCAAGGGACAAGCACGGTAAAGTTCGCCGGGGTTGCGGCAACGCCGACCAGTTGGAGCAGCACGCAGATCGTGGTGCCGGTGGCCAGCGGGACGCCGACGGGATCGACTTATGTGCAGGTAACGGTGGGCGGATTAATAGGCCAGACTTCGTTCACAGTGGGGACGCCAGCGACGATCACGAGTCTCGCGCCGAACTCCGGGCCGGTCGGAGCCGTTGTGACGGTGACCGGGCTGCGCTTTGGGACAACACAAGGAACCAGCGTCTTCAAATTCGGTTCTATTGTGGCAACACCGACGAGTTGGAGCGACACGCAAGTCGTCGTTCCGGTGCCGAGCGGGCTCGCCAGCGGCACTACCTATCCTAATGCGATTGTCGGAGGCTTGAACACCATCTCCGCGCCCCCCTTCACGGTGTTGGCGACGCCGAGTATTACAAGTTTGTCTCCGGCTACCGGCGCAGTCGGGGCCTCGGTCACAATTGCCGGGACAAACTTCGGGGCCACGCAGGGCACGAGCACAGTCAAGTTCAACGGGACGACAGCAACGGCCACGAGCTGGAGCAGCACGCAAATCGTCGTACCGGTGCCGTCTGGCGCTACCACTGGCAACGTGGTGGTGACTGTCTCGGGCGTGGCCAGCAACGGCGTGAACTTCATCGTGGGAACGCCGCCGAGCATCGCGGCATCTGTTTCGCCTGCTCCCAATGCCGCGGGCTGGAATAATATCAACGTGACTGTCACCTTCACGTGCACGTCGGGCAGTTCGCCGATCACCTCCTGCACCGCCCCCATCTCCGTGGCGACCGAAGGCGCGAACCAGACGGTCTCCGGAACGGTCACGGACACGGCCGGCTTCTCCATCTCCACCAACGTCACCCTCAAGATAGACAGGACGGGACCGGCAATCACGGTCTCTTCACCGGTGGACGGCGCGTCGTTCACCAGTGCGAATCTGGCCATTTCCGGTGCTGCTCCTGACGCTCTATCCGGCTTGTCTTCTGTCACTTGCAACGGGGTACCGGCAACGATCAGCGCAGGTAATTTTTCCTGCAACATTTCGCTCGCTCCCGGTGTCAATCTAGTAGTGGTTCGAGCCACCGACATCGCGGGCAGCGTCGCAGCTTCGATCCTGCACGTGAAGCTCGACGTCCCCTTGCCCGCGCCGAATGCGCTCGCGATTTCGCCCGCGACCGTCAACATGCTCATCGGCGACACACAGCAATTCTCCGCCGTGGACGAACTGGGCCGCCCGCGAAGCGACGCCTCCTGGACCGTCAGCGACACCTCGCTCGCCACCACCACCACGGACAGCTCGCCCGTGCTCACTGCCGTCGCGCTCGGCCAGGTCACGCTCACGGCCACGGTCGGAAGCCAATCCGCGCAGGCCCAAATCAACATCATCAACGGCACTTCGCTCGTCGCCGGCACCATTCGCTGGTCCGCGCCTCAGATCCCCGGCAACACGACGGTCCAGCTCCTTCAGGCTGTCCCAACGAGCGGCGGGCCCGATCTCTATTCCGTCGAACTCGGTGTCGACGGCAATTATTTGGCCCGCGCCTTCACCGGTGACGGCCGCCAGATGTGGCAACGACCAATCGGTCCCTACACCTTTAATCCTATTCAACATGCAACCCCTGATGGGGCTGGCGGCCTGATCTGGGAATCAAACGACCCCATATCCGGGAGCTTCGGCTATGCGGGTTTCGACGCTCAGACGGGAACGCAGTTGTGGCAGTACCTACCTCCTCCCCTTTATTCTGTTGGGCCATGGTCAAGTCCCGCCATTCGCCAGGACGGCAAAGTCGCCTTTGTCGAGTCCGATGATTCTCATGGGCACGCATCGCTCGTCATCTTGGACGGTGCGACCGAACAACAGATTCTGCGCGTGCCGATCCCGGAGTCCACCTTCATCACGCGGACGGGTGCGTTCTGCACCGGTGACCCCAGAACATTCTACGCCGCAGTCTCCGGCGCCACTCCCTCGATTGACGCTGATGGAGCCATTTATTTGGAGTACATTCTCGAGACTCGAGATCTTTGCGGGGGGTCGAACTCTGGCAATCTGTTGGTCCTGAAAGTCGCTCCCGATAATTCCGTCTCTAGCCTCACCCTCGATTCCGTCGGCGGTGTGGCTCCCTCTCCAGGCGAAGTCATCCCCGACGGCGCTGGCGGAGCCTTGGCCACCTGGACGACTACTCCCCTCACGGGCAACGGCAACCCGCCTCAATACCCATTCAAAGTCACCCACTGGACCCCCAACGGATCAAACACCTACGAATTGCCGCTTGTAGGAGACCCGGCAGCGGGGATTACCACGCCATATCAACTCGTCCTCGGAGAAAACGGGGTCGCCTTCGCCACTGATGGCTCCAATCTTTCTCTGGCGTCTTACAATCAACTGCCCTCCGTCGTGTCCTTCAACGTCAATTCCGGCCAAGTGCTGTGGTCCTACCACGCCCCCGCGCAAACCTCCGTGTCCATTATTGCTTCTGCCGATGGCGGCGGCCTTATCACAAAAATAACCGACCAGAACAGTCTGGATACGATGACGACTTTCGATCCCTCGGGAACATCCCAGAATTCGATTGCTGGTTTCCAGGGCCTAAACTATTCCTGGACCGCCGACTGGTACGGCAGCCTATCGTCGGCACCAGTTGCCTCAATATCCGGTCCACTTCTCGATCTTGCAAATGTTGTCTGGACCGCACCACGAGGAAATCCCTCCGGGACAGGAGGCGCTACTCAGCCGATCGCCGCCCAAGTCAGGGTCCAGATTGGCGCAACCGCGTTAGGCTACGTGGGCTCTCAAAATTGGCTGGATGATACGAACCCGAATAACGCCGCTCCCAACAAATGCAACATTTTCGTGCACGATGTCCTCAAGCAAGTGGAAATCAACCCACCAGACTCCGACAAATCAAGCAAGAAGAGGTGGTTGGCCTATTTTGCTGGCTTTGTTGACTCACCGTATTACCCTGCCCAAGCGGGTGACTGGGCGAATGCAGGAAAGGCTCTGAAGGGTTGGAAAACTGTCTTGGTCCCCGTAGGATCTCCGGTGGGGTCCTTTCCACCAGATTATTCTCTTCCAGGAGATGTAATCGCAGAAGCGATTCAGTATTCCGACGCGACAGGGCATGTCGGAATCATAGTCAACAACTTACAACACCAGACTGTTTCGGCGGACTCCGCAGTGCAATGTTATGCCCCACCGACGCCCGCGGGTACGATCACGAACACGGATTACGGTTTCCGGCCAGACAACTATGTCGACCCAACCGGATGCAGAACACACGGGTTAAAGAAATTCGCAGTCGTGAAACGATTCTTTGGCCAGTAACTTGAAGGCACACGAGGCATAATATATGACAAGCGAATCGAGACGGCCAGTTGGCCGTAGATCACTTCCCTCACGTCTGATCGTCTGGTTGCTATTTGGGAGTTTGCTGATATTGGTTCTGTGGATGTTCTTTCCGCTTTGGCCGCCGGATCCCCGGTGTGCGGCTATGCTGGTACTTCCGGAGGAAGACACGGCCATTCCTCTTCCCGCGAACTGCACCCTGAACGCCGAGGCCCCGTCGGACGACATGGTGAGATACCTGGAGAATGAGCGAAAACGACGCGGCCTCGTTTTCAAGAAATGGATCACCTGTAAAACGTCGAGCCAAATGCCGAAAGCTGTTTTCGGTTTTGACCAGGATTCCCGTTGGCTGTCCAGCTATGTACCCCTTACCTACCAATTCCGGCGCACCATCGTCATTCTCCCGTACGCGAGGCCGATCCCCGAAGGGTCTGCGGTCGTCGCAGAAGTGTGTCTGATGCCCAAGCGAAGATATATTTCGCAGATTGCGGGGGAGTGCAACGGGAAATTTGCCGTTTGGAAGTAACTGGCTGATTGGACGACGGCGTCGGTTCCTTTGTACGGGGCGCGTACGGTGTTTCCTCGAGACTCCCCCGCAGTGCCCATTGGCGTCCCGTGTGATTCGAGCGCACGGGTGCGATCCGGCGCGCTGTCCGGACTGTCTGGCGTAACTTGCAACGGGGTATCGGCAACGATCTGACCTGCTCCCCTCAAACCGCAGGGAAGTGTATATGATTCTGCGGAACGAGGAGGAGCGCTATGTCGAAGGGGAAGCACAGCGAAGCGGAGATGATTGGGGCGTTGAAGCAGATGGAAGCGGGACGAACGGCGGCGGATATGGGCCGTGAGATGGGCGTTTCGAAGCACACGCTGTACGCCTGGAAGGCGAAGTACGGCGGGCTCGACGTGAACGAGGCGCAGCGGCTGCGGCAACTGGAGGATGAAAATCACCGGCTGAAGAAGCTGGTGGCGGATTTAAGTCTCGACAAAGAGATGCTGAAAGCGGTGATCTCAAAAAACGGATGGGGCTCGTAGACCTACGGGAAGAAGTGGGCTGGCTGCGCGAGAACTATCAGGCGAGCCAGCAACGGGTCTGCGGGCTGATGGAGATCGCGGTATCGAGTTTTCGCTACCGGACAACGCGCAGCGATGAAGCACTGCGTGAGCGGCTGGTGGAGCTGGCGCGGAAGAAACCGCGATTCGGGTACCGGCGTTTGCACATTCTACTGGGCGGCAACGGAGAGCGCGTGAATCACAAGCGGGTGTTTCGCGTATACCGGGAAGCGGGACTGGCGGTGCGCCGAAAAGCGCGCAAGAGGCTGGTGCGCGAGGGTTCGCCGCGTCCGGCGCTGACGGCGGCGAACCAGGAGTGGGCGGTGGATTTCGCGCACGATGCGACGGCCAGCGGGCGAGCGATCCGTGTGCTGAGCGTGGTGGATGAATGCACGCGGGAATGCCTGACGCTGGAAGTGGACACCAGCTTCGCGAGTCCGCGCGTGACGCGGGCGCTGGAGATGATCCTGACGGAGCGAGAAAAGCCGCTGGCGATTCGCTGCGACAACGGGCCGGAGTTCACCAGCCGGCATTTTCTGGCGTGGTGCATCGAACGGCAGATCGATCTGGTGCACATTCAGCCGGGAAAGCCGCAGCAGAACGGGTATGTGGAAAGTTTTAACGGCAAGATGCGGGATGAGTGTTTGCGTGTGAGTTGGTTCGAGAATCTGTGGGACGCGCGGCGGAAGATCGCCGCGTGGCAAAAGGAGTTCAATGAGGAGCGGCCGCACAGTTCGCTGGGGTATCAGACACCAGCGGCGTTCGCGCGGCAACTTCTTCCTTCGTCTGGCTCCGCGCTTCGCGCTACGCCAGACGAAGGAACCCTCTCACAGGTGATGAATGTCGTATGATCCACCCTGCGGATCCGGGGGGCAGGTCACCAGGCGATGTTGTTGATCAGAATGTCTTCGAGACCGAAGATCACAGTGGGCCGCAAAATGGTGTAAGAGAGACCTGAGTCCAGCACAGCCTGCTCCAATTCAGCCTTTCCTCTGTAGTAGCCCAGAGGGGATTCTAGTGATGGGTTGGCGATGCTGACATGAACGATGCGTTTGACCCCAGCGTTCTTTGCAGCACTGATCAAAGTGCGGGTGTTTTGGACCGCAGCCTCAAAGGTGGACGCTCCGTGAGGGAAGCGTACCCAATAGGTATTTATCAGCGTTGACGCGCCGCGAAGAGTTTCGGTGAGCTGGTCGGGTTGATCGAAGTCGTAAGGAAAAACGCGAACCTTGTCACCGAAAGGATTGGCTCGCTTTAGGTGGTACGTCAGAGTGCGGATTTTGTATCTGCGATTGAGCAAGAGCTGCGTCGCGTATTTGCCCGTGTAGCTAAACGCGCCGGTAATGACGACCGTATCGCTTGAAGTGTTCCTTTGCTGCATTTGTTTTTCCCGATCATCACGCTCACCCCAGTGCGCCAGCGCTCCTCTTCGCGGTCCAACCTCGCAGCAAGGATTAAGAAGGGATAGAGGCGTGTGCCATGTTCCGTCGCTGCCAGACGGAGATCAAGACGGCGGCTATGATAGTGAAGAAAAGCGACAGCCAGCCGCCTTCACCATGGGTCAGGCGGTTCAGGGCCAGCCCCGTCACAGCCCCAACGACTGCCGTGACCGCCACGATTCGGGCCGCGTCCGCGAATGTGGTCTTGCGTTTCAGAACGACGTAGTGGATTCCCAGCCCAACCACTAGGCCCGCCACAAGACCTATCGCAGCCGTTTGCCAGAGGACCTCTGGAAGGTCTTCGGTCAAGAAAAAGGCAAAGTATCCCTGGATCGTTCCGACTCCCACACCAACGACGACCGAAAAGACGCAGACTGATAAAAACTCAAGCAAGAGTTCGGACCAGGGTTTACGGTTCGTATTATTTGTTTCGCTCATTTGGTTGTCACACACGGGAGATACAAGACTATGGGGGCCGGCGGACCCAACGAAACAGGTAGAAGCTGCTTGGGTATTGTAGCGACCGCGCCTCCGACAGCGCGCGCCAGTCCGCCAACGGCTGGCAACCCCAGATTCCAAGGTGTAGAGACCCGCTTGGCGCTATTCCAATAGCAAAACATATGAGCCTGGTGAGCCGTAGCTCCGTGGGACTTCATGCAGAGCAGGCAGCCCCTCACGAGTTGGCCCCAACTTCCGTCGCCGCCGTTCCTGTACATCTCCCCAGCGTTTATGTACCTGTACGTGTCACACGGCGAATAAGGAACCGGGCTGACATTGCTCGACAGCGGGTCTGTATCTTTGCAGCACTTCTTCCCGGCATCCAGGCCTTGCTTGGGCTGTCCTTTGCAGTCAGTGCAATCTGCATCTGGTGCCCACCCGAGCGGATCTTTGAAGTTAATCGGGCTGTTGCGAGTGTAGGTGTAGAAATTGTATCCACCTTCGAAGCTCAGAGGGTCTTCACTGAGAAAACGTCCGGTGGATTGATCGACGTAGCGTGCTCTGAAGTAGTACAGATTCGTCTCCGCATCGAACTCACGGCCAGTGTACTGGAATGGATTCGTGAGCGAGCCCGACGAACCGGTCAGATTTCCAAACGAATCGAACGTGTAGGTCTGGGCCAGCGCACCGGCGGCGTTGGTCAGCGAAGTCACCGAACCCAGACCGTCAGCGTTGTAATAACTCGTGGTGGCGCTGCGCAGCATGGCCAGCGGCTCGTCAATGTTCAGCCCCTGTGAGTAGCGGGCGACAGCCGCGCCGCTGGAGTTCGTCTCCTCGATCAGATTGTCGCCATCGTAGGCGTAGATTGACGTGCCGCCAGACGAGGTTTTCTCGATTCTTCTTCCGAAGGGATCGTACTTGAAGGTGACCGTGCTGCTGTCCGGCAAGGTGACGCTGCCCAGGCGATTCTCGAAGTCCCAGGCGTAAGTCGTCGTAGCGGGCGGAGTATAAGGGTTGTTCGGGTCCGTGACCGTCCGCGTGAGCATATTTCCGTTTTCGTCGTAGGTGTACGTCGCGTTGGGCGTGGGGTCCCCCGGCGGAGGTGGTGGTGGAGGCGGCGCAAGCGGTCTGACGGCCCGGAAGGCATAGCTTGGCTTTGTCGGCGCCAAGGCCAGCTTGCTGGACACCTCGTAGAAGCGGGGCGAAACGCTTAACGTC
>JBGPGF010000018.1:0-23749 GCA_041483755.1 Terriglobia bacterium
GCTGAAATGCGCCATGCTCGTGACATGCTCGGATGGCGCAATGGCGGGAGCTTCCATGCCCGCCGCGTTGTGCGCCGCCCGCCAGATGCGTTCGAATATCGGGCGGCGCAAGGCGCCCGCAACTCCGCTCGCCCCGGCAATCCGCTGAATCTCATCTGACAGCCCGTCCACGCGCGGATCCGCGTGCTTCCAGGGATAGACAAGCGCGGCTTCATCAAAAGCTCCAACGAGCTGCCGCACGTCTTCCAACTCCAGCAAACGAGAGCCTGCTGGGATCAGCAAACGAATCGCGAGCTGTACCGGGGCCACATTTTCCACCAGGTTCAGATCACTCATGGCGTGCAAAAGATCGAGATAGCTTTCGATGGTGGTCCACGGAGTGAAGGGGACAAATGTTGGCTGCAATCCAAGACCGACCTCACGAAACTTACGCACAACGTGAAGAAAGTCAGTGCGCGTGTGGCCTTTGTCGAGCCGCGCAAGCACAGCATCGTCCAGCGACTCGACGGCGCTGGTCACAAACAGGCAGCCCGTATCGCGCAATGTGGCCAGGCGACGCTCCTGCTGGCGGAGATGCTCGATCTTGATCGTCACGTCGTAGGTGATCCGGGGAAATTCCCGATGAAACGCTTCCACGATAGCCAGCGCGTGGCCGATCCCGTTGAAAAAGTCGGCGTCGCCGAAACTGATGTGCTGTGCTCCGACCGCAACCTGCTGGCGAATGTCCTGCAGGACAACCTCCCGGTCAACGATGCGGAAGACGCCGTGGTACACCGGCACAATGGGGCAATGGCGGCAGAGGTGTTTGCATCCCCGGCTCGCCTCCGTGTAGCCAGCGACGCGCTCTTCGCCCGACGGAAGGAGCAACCTTGCATATTCGCCGAGCGGCGGCAATCCGGCGCGGTCGGGAATAGAAAACTGCTGCCGCGCCAGGGAGATCACAGGCTCCTGCTGCGTCGCGATTTCAGCAAATTGTCCTTCGCCGTATTTCGTGACGCGCTCCGCAAGGCTCACAAGCCCCGCTTCAAACTCACCGCCCAATATCGTCCGCACGCCCAGCCCGCGCAGATAGGCCTCGTTTACCGGGGCATAGAGACCGTAGAAGCACAGGTGCGCTTGCGGATTCAGTTTGCGCATAAGCTCGATGAGGGGAATCGCCAGCCGCGTGGCCGTGTGCATGGGCACATGAAACGCCACGAGCGCCGCCGAGCGAATGGCCTCCTCGTCAAGCTCCTGCCGGGACAGATCGAGGCACAGAACTTCGTGGCCGCGCTGGCGCAGCCACGCCGCGGGCGAAGCCAGCCCAAACGGCGGCCGTCCCAGCTCATACGTGGCCAAGAGGGCAATCTTCATGGACCTGCCAGTATAGCCTTGCCGCGCCCGCCAGGCGATTTCGGTTATCATGGAAAGCTCGGAGATTGGAAAGGACATCGGGAATGGCTACTCTCTCAGGGAATTCCTTCCGCACGCGCGACAAGCTGAATGTCGGGGCGCAAACCTTTGAAATCCACCGCCTTGAGGCATTGGAAAAGAATGGCATCGCGCAACTCGCCCGGCTTCCCTTCTCACTCCGCATCCTGCTCGAAAACCTGCTGCGCTTCGAGGACGGACGCTCCGTGCGCGCCGAACACATTCAGGCGCTAGCCGGCTGGACCCCGGGAGCGACGGCCACGGAAATCGCGTTCATGCCCGCGCGCGTGCTCTTGCAGGATTTCACGGGCGTCCCGGCCATCGTGGACCTGGCCACGATGCGCGAGGCCGTCGTCAAGATGGGCGGCAATCCCAAGCGCATCAATCCGCTTTTTCCCGCCGAGCTGGTGATCGACCACTCCGTGCAGGTGGATTCGTTCGGCAGCGCCAACGCCTTCGGCCTGAACGCCGAGCTGGAATTCCAGCGCAACGTCGAGCGCTATGCGTTTCTCCGCTGGGGTCAATCCGCCTTCCAGAATTTCAAGGTGGTGCCGCCGGACACCGGCATCTGCCATCAGGTCAATCTCGAGTATCTCGCGCTGGTCGTCTGCGCCATGCCAACTGGCAGCCGGATGGAAGCGTATCCGGATTCGCTCGTGGGCACCGACTCGCACACGACGATGGTGAATTGCCTGGGCGTATTCGGCTGGGGCGTGGGCGGGATCGAAGCCGAAGCCGCCATGCTCGGCCAGCCGTTTTCGATGCTTATTCCCGACGTAGTCGGCTTCAAGCTGCAGGGGCGCCTGCGTGAGGGCGCCACGGCGACGGATCTCGTCCTGACGGTAACGGAAATCCTACGCAAGAAGGGCGTGGTCGGAAAATTCGTGGAATTCTACGGCACGGGGCTTTCCAGCCTGAGCGTGCCCGACCGCGCGACCATCGCCAACATGGCGCCCGAATACGGCGCCACGATGGGCTTCTTCCCGGTGGACGACGAGACGCTCGCCTATTTGCGGTTCACCGGCCGCGCGCCGGAACAAACAGCGCTTGTCGAAGCGTATTGCAAAGAGCAGGGCCTCTTCCGCACCGATGCCACGCCGGACCCGGTGTTCAGCGACACGCTGGAATTCGACCTCGGCTCCGTGGAGCCGACGCTCGCTGGTCCGAAGCGCCCGCAGGACCGCGTGCCGCTCCGCCAAGCCAAGCAATCGTTCATGAAAGTCGTCGAAGGCGCGACGCCAAAGCATGTCGCGGTGAAAAACAACAGCGACGAGTTCGATCTTTCCAGTGGCAGTGTCGTGATCGCCGCGATCACCAGCTGCACGAACACATCGAATCCCTCGCTGATGGTCGGGGCGGGTTTGCTGGCGAAGAAGGCTGTTGAGCGCGGCCTGCAATCCAAGCCCTGGGTGAAGACGAGCCTCGCGCCGGGATCGAAGGTCGTCACGGATTACCTTGCCAAGGCCGGGCTGACGCCCTATCTCGACAAGCTGCGCTTCAACCTCGTCGGTTACGGCTGCACGACGTGCATCGGCAATAGCGGCCCGCTGCCCGACGCCATTAGCGCGGCGATCAAGGACAACGATCTTGTTGCCGTCGCCGTGCTCAGCGGAAATCGCAATTTCGAGGGCCGCATTCACCAGCTGGTTCGCGCGAACTATCTGGCCTCGCCGCCTCTGGTCGTGGCCTACGCGCTGGCCGGACGCATGGACTTGGATTTGACGACCGAGCCGCTCGGCAACGATTTCGCGGGCAAGCCCGTTTTTTTGCGAGACATTTGGCCCACGCCGCAGGAGATCGAAGCGACGGTTCGTTCCGCCGTTACCACCGAAATGTTCCAGAAAGAGTACGGCGAAGTCTTCGAAGGAGACGCGCATTGGAAATCCATGCCCGTGCCCGAAGGCGACCTTTACAAGTGGGATCCGAAGTCCACCTACATCAAGCTGCCGCCCTATTTTGAAAACATGCCGAAGACACCCCCCGCGCTGACCGATCTGCGCGGCGCGCGCGTGCTGGCCATTCTCGGCGACAGTGTAACCACCGACCACATCTCGCCGGCCGGCTCGATTCCCGTGGATTCTCCGGCCGGAAAGTATCTCGTCGCCAACGGCGTCAAGCCGCACGAATTCAACTCCTACGGCGCGCGCCGCGGCAATCACGAAGTCATGATGCGCGGAACGTTTGGCAACATCCGTCTGCGCAACCAGCTTGCTCCCGGCACGGAAGGCGGGTGGACGCTGTATATGCCGGGCGGCGAGAAAATGACCATCTATGACGCCGCGGTGAAATACCGCGAAGAAAATGTTCCGCTGGTGGTCATCGCCGGGAAAGAATACGGCTCCGGCTCATCGCGCGACTGGGCCGCCAAGGGCACGCGCCTGCTGGGCGTTCGCGCCGTCATCGCGGAGAGCTACGAGCGCATCCACCGCAGCAACTTGATCGGTATGGGCGTTCTGGCATTGGAACTCAAAGCGGGCGAGACCCGTGAGTCGCTCGGCCTGACCGGCCACGAAGTATTCGAGATCGAGGGCATCGCTTCGCTTGCGCCGCGGAGCACGCTGACGGTTCGAGCCGCCTCTGCCGGCGGCGCCGTAAAGACGTTTTCCGTGACAGCGCGCGCGGACACGCCCGAGGAAGTTTCCTACTACCAGCACGGCGGCATTCTGCAATACGTTCTGCGCCAGATGCTTTAGAATTGCGCTCGAACCATGCGGAGGAATGAGACATGAGAACACGTCGTTTCTCGTGCGCGATGGCCCTGTGCGTACTTGCCGCGCTTTCCGCCGCGGCGCAGGAAAAGGCGCCGGCTCCGCTCATCGCCATCAAGGCCGGCAAAGTGGTGGACCCGGAAACCGGCAAGACGGCCACGAAGCAGATCATTCTCGTCGAGGGGAAAACCATCAAGGAGATTGGCGGCAACGTGGGCATCCCCGCGGGCGCAAAGATGGTGGACCTTTCGAATGCCACGGTCCTGCCCGGTCTGTTTGACGCGCACACACACCTCTGCATGACGGTCATCCCCAAGCGCGACAGCGGCAAATACTATTTCACGACGCTGCTCGATACCACCGCCTATCGCGCCATCCAGGGCGTGGCCAACGCCAAAGCCATGCTCGAATCCGGCTTCACCACCGTGCGTGACGTCGGTAACGCCGGCAACTACGCCGACACCGACCTGCGCCATGCCATCGAAGAGGGCTGGGTACCAGGGCCCACGATTGTCAACTCCGGCGTCATCATCGCGCCCTATGGCGGGCAATTCCATCTGCAGCCTGAAAAGAGAGACCTCGCCACGCCCGAATACCTTTTCGCCGATACGCGCGACGAAATGCGCAAGGCCGTCCGTCAGAACATTCACTTTGGCGCGAAGGTGATTAAGATCGTCGTGGACGATCAGGATTACATCTATTCCGCCGATGACATTCGTTTTCTCCGCGACGAAGCGCACGCCTCCGGCTTGAAACTCGCCGCGCACTGCTGGACGCATCCCGGCGCGCACAACGCGGCCGAGGCCGGGGTGGATTCCATCGAGCACGGCTTCAGGATGACGGACGAGGATCTGCAGCTTGCCAAGAAGAACGGTGTCACGCTGGTAGGCACCGAATTCACCGAACAATTGACTCATGCGTTCGGCGACCCCTGGGACCACAAGGTCTGGGTGGACCGGCTGCGCCGCGCCAACAAGATCGGCGTCAACATGGCGTTCGGCACCGACGTGGACATCGCGCTGCCCGGTGAAACGCGCGGCACGCTGGCGATCGCTTACCTTGATAGCTGGGTGGAGGCCGGCGTTCCGCCGGTGGATATTCTGCGCGCGATGACGGTGAATGCCTCGCGATTGCTCGGCGTGGAAAAGGAGCGCGGCTCCCTCAAGCCGGGCTTGGCGGCGGACATCATCGCCACGCCGGAAAATCCCCTCGATAACATTCAAACGCTCCGGAAAGTGTCTTTTGTGATGAAAGACGGCGCGATCATCAAGCAGTAGTGCTGCTACGCTTGCTCAAGAGCTGCAACAGCAGAACCGCGCCGAGGAGAATCGAAACTAGGCTGGCCGCCTGCGCGTTCGAAAGCCCATAGAAGGACCGCGGATTGATGCGGATGATTTCGATCAAAAACCGCGCAATGCCCGTGAGCAGCAGGTAGCCGCAGAAAATCCGGCCGCGCAGCTTTGTTCCACCGAGTGCCTTCGAGCCCATGCGCCACAGAAACGCGGCGATTGCCAGCCAGATGAAGAATTCGTATAGCGGCGTGGGGTGCACACGCTGGGTCGTGGGCACAACGCCGTTTGGAAAACTCATTCCCCATGGCAACGACGTCGCCACGCCGTAATCTCCATCTCCGGAGAGCAGACAGCCGATGCGTCCGATGGCATAGCCAACGGCCGCCGCGGGAGAGCACGCGTCCAAAAACTCGAGGGCGGGAATGTTCGCTTGCCGCGCCAGAATGAGCAAGGCGACCAGCCCGCCCAAAAAACCGCCGAACCACGCGAAGCCAAAGCGGCTGAATAGCTGTGGCCACGGGTTGGCGAAAAATTCCGCGGGACTCTCCAGCACATGATACAGGCGCGCGCCCGCCAAACCGGCCAGGCCCGCGATGCCAATCATCCAAAATCCGTCGGCTTGAATCTTCCGGCGATAGAAATCGGCTTGAAGAACGCAGGCAGCCGCGAGCAATCCGGCGGCGACCAAGAGGCCGAAGGTCGGGAGCATGAACCAGCCAAGGTGTAAGTAGGGGAGCATGGACGCGAGGCGCGATTCTGCCCACGGAAGTATACACGAGGCCGCGCGTCATAGGATTCCGTTGCTCAGTCCACCGCCCATCTGTACTACACTGGCGTTGCCCGGCCATGAAACTTCGCCACATCGTCAAGGAAACCCGTGAATATGCCGATCCCTACCGCGTCACGCGCGGAGATCAGTTCCGCCTCAAGGACTTTGATCCGCATGATACCGGGTCGCTGAAATCCAAGGAGCATGCGGAAGGATTGCTGCAGCGCGGCGTCGAATTGCTTAGTAACTTTCAGGAGAAGCTCTATGCGCAGGACCGCTGGGGAGTCTTGCTGATTTTTCAAGCTCTAGATGCCGCGGGCAAAGACGGCGCCATAAAGCACGTGATGTCCGGCATCAACCCGCAGGGCTGCGAGGTATCTGCCTTCAAAGCGCCCAGTGAAGCCGAGCTTGACCACGACTATCTCTGGCGAACGCACGTGCGCGTCCCGGAACGCGGCCGTATCGGTATCTTCAACCGTTCGTATTATGAGGAAGTTCTGGTCGTGCGCGTCCATCCCGAGCTGCTGCAGCGCGAGAAACTGCCAGGGAAGCTGATCACCAAGGACATTTGGAGCGAACGCTATCAGGACATCAATGCGTTCGAACGCTACCTCTCGCGCAACGGCGTGATCATTCGCAAGTTCTTCCTCCACGTTTCGAGGAAAGAACAGAAAAAGCGCTTTCTCGAGCGCCTCGAAGACTCAAAGAAAAACTGGAAATTCTCGATGGCCGACGTGCGCGAGCGGGGCTTCTGGAAGGAATACCAGAAGGCGTATGAGGAGATGATTCAGAACACAGCATCCAAACATGCCCCCTGGTACGTCGTCCCCGCCGATAACAAATGGTTTACGCGCCTGGTGGTTGCGGGAGCGATTATTGACGCGCTGTGGCAGCTCGAACTGTCTTTCCCCGACGTGGACAAAGCCAAGCGCAAGGAACTCGCCGGCGTGCGCCAATCCTTGCTTCACGGAAAAGACTGACTTACTTCCTATCGCCTGCTTCCAAGGAACGCTGAAGAATCTGAGGCCGGTGTGGAGGCCTCCTGGGCGCCGCCGCGAGGAGTGATGAGGCGATGGTTTCCCGCATCCACCCAAACCTCCGGCGGAGCGGGATGACTGAGAAACCCCATGGGGCTGGCCGAGCGTGCGTACGCACCCGATTGAAAAATGCCAACTAGGTCTCCAATATCAGCGTGTGGCAAGGCCACTCCGCGCCCGAGCGTGTCGAGCGGCGTGCACAGCGGCCCCACAACGTCCACCGCCCCTTCCGGCGGGCTGGAAAGTTTGTTGAGGATTGCGATCGGGTAATTGCGCTTGATGGTCTGTCCGAGGTTGCCAGAAGCCGCGAGGTGATGGTTCATACCGCCATCGAGGATCAGGAACTTCTTCCCGCGCGAGACCTTGATGTCGTTCACCCGCGCGGCATACATGCCGCATTCGCCGGCAAGAAAGCGCCCCGGCTCGACAAGAAACTGCGTACCTGCAAACACCGAATCCGCTTCGATTTCGGCGCACAGCGTGGTGAGGCCCGCGTGCAGTTGATCCAGGTCGAGCTCCTGTTCGTGCGGGAAATAAGGAATGCCCAGGCCACCACCGAAGTCCACGGTGTGCAACGGACGCCCAAGGCGTTTCACGACGCGACGGGCGATGCCCAGCCCGTGGCGGTACTGCCACACGAGAACCGCGGCGTCGAGAATCTGCGTGCCCGTGAACAGATGCAGCCCCGTGAGCTGTAGCGCGGAATCCGCAAGGATTTGGCTGAGCACTTCATCGAGCGTCTCTTCATCTACACCAAACGGCGCGGGGCGCCCGCCCATGCGCATGGCCCCGCCTTCCGCCTCTCCGGCTGGATTCACGCGGATGGCCACGTTGGCGCGGATGCCGCGCTTCCGGCAAATGTCGCCGATGCGCTGCGCTTCCACAAGCGATTCCATGTGGATTTCACCGATGCCGTGCGAGAGTACCAGATCGAGCTCCGCAAGCGTCTTCCCCGGTCCGGCGAAAAGAATTCGCTCCGGCTTGCAGCCCGCAGCAAGCGCCGCGCGAAACTCGCCCGCCGAGGCAATCTCCAGGCCGCAGCCGCAGCTAAGAAAATGTTCCACGACAGCGGGATTCGGGTTCGCCTTAATGGAATAAAAGATGGTGAAACGCGCGGGTAGGGCAGCGCGCAATGCGGCCAGCTTGCGGTCGATCACGCCGCAGTCGTAAATAAATAGCGGCGTGCCGTAGGTGTCCGCGAGCTGATTCACCGGCACCCCGCCGATGACCAGCATTTCGCGGGACTCCGGGAAAAACTTTCGCGTCAGCGTTGCGGCGAGATCGGCCATCAGAGCCCTTCGCGCCGGCGCAAGGCGGGATAGTCCACCTTTCCACTCGAGGTCTTCGGCAGCTCGGGCAGCACTTCCACGGCCTTGGGAATCATGTAGCGCGGCATCTTCTCCGCACAGTACGCCAGTATCGCTTCAGCGTCGAGTTTCTCGCCGTCCTTCAATACGACGAACGCTTTGATGGTCTGCCCGAGGATTTCATCGGGGATGCCGATCACCGCGGCGCCGCGAAGCTTTCCGCTCTGGAATAGCACTTCCTCCACTTCCGTGGGGCTGATGCGGAACCCGGACGACTTGATCATTGTGTCGCGGCGCCCGATGAAGTAGAGAAAGCCATCTTCATCCATCTTCACCACGTCACCCGAAAAGCAAACGAGTTCGCAATCGCCCAGCTCCGGCGGCAGCAGCGGATTCGGCCGCAGCGCCCGCGCCGTATCCTCGGGGCGATTCCAGTAACCCATCGAAACCGTCGGCCCGCGGTGCACCAACTCACCGGGTTCTCCCGGCTTGCAAGGCTTCCCTTCCTCGTTGAGAACGAGAATCTCCGTGTCCGGAATCGCCTTGCCCATCGAGGTCGGCCTCCGGTCTAGCTCCTCGGGAGGCAGAAACGTCGAGCGGAATGCTTCGGTCAGGCCGTACATGAGGAACACCCGCGTCGTTGGCAGCACTTCGCGCAGGACTTTCAAGACCGCCTGCGGCATCGCGCCGCCCGTGTTCGTGATGTAGCGCAGGAAAACCGGCTGCTTGGCGAGCGTCGAATTCGGCTGCGCCAGCAAGCTCCACAGCGTAGGCACGCCCGCCAGACCGGTGATTTCTTCCTTCAACAGGATTTGCACGATTTCGCGCGCAAAGACGAAATTGATGAGCACGCACGTGCCGCCCTTCTCGAACGCGGTCATCAACTGATTCATTCCGGCGTCGAAGCTGAACGGCAGCACCGCCAGAATGCGCTCGGTTTCCGTGATTCCGAGGTATGTCGAAACGATGCGGCTCCCGGCCACCACGTTCGCGTGGCTGAGCATCACGCCCTTCGGCTTGCCAGTCGAGCCGGACGTGTACAGAATGGCGCCGAGATCAGTTTCGATGGCCGCTTCGCGCCAGTTCGCAGGAAGCGACAGACTGAGCCATTCTCCATAACGGTACATCTTGAGATTCGTCGCCGGGATCTCTCCCTCTCCAACAACCACAAGAAACTCGAGCGAAGGAATCTGCGGCAGGACTTCCGCGAGCGCCGCGAGCTTCGCCGGCGTGGTGATCAGGCCCTTCATCCCGCAGTCGCGCGCGATATGCATTACCTGCTCGGGGTGCAGCAGGGCGTTGATCGGCACGTAGGTACCCTGCGCGCGCGAAATGCCGAAGATAGAGACAACTTGCGGAACGGAGGCCTCCAGGTAGATCCCGACGCGATCAATCCGCTGGACGCCCGCGCCGTGCAATCCGGCGGCAAGGCCCTCCACGCGCCGCGCCACCTCGTGGTAACTCAGCCGTTCGCCTCCGTGGACCAGCGCTTCTTTTTCCGGCGTACGCCGGGCACTCTCACGCAACAGATGCCAGATCAAGAAATCCATTGGGTACCCTGTGAAAAGCCAGGTTTCTCCTCTTCGTATTCCAAGATTGTTTCAAGATGCATTTGCGCTCAGCGCAACATGGAATTTCGGCGCCGCAAACTACTGTTGTGCGGCGCCCGAGTCCGCCTCGGCGAGCCCCTTTTTGCCGCGGATATACGCGCTCACCGCCGCCAGCGTCGCAAAATTCTCAGGAAGCAGCTCTTCGTCCGAAACCACGACGCCGAATGCTTCCTCCAGAAAATGCACCAAGTCGAGAATGCCGAGCGAATCCACCATGCCGCTCTCCAGCCAGTTTTCCTCTGCGTTCTTCAGGCCGCTCTTGCGGGCCAGCGGGAAATGCTCGATCATGAATTCCCGGATTCGGTCTCCGATCGCCTGCGCCCCCGCCATTTCGCTCTCCTGAATCTTCAACTGTCCCTCTCTCCCTGCATCAAATACGAGGTTGCGCATAATGCGGGTTCCGGATTCTTCGCCTCCCAGATGACTGGGCTCGACTCCCGCGCGCGGAAGCCCGCGTGCTCGAACTGCGGCCGCCAGGGATGCTGTTCCAAGGCCGGCAAACTGACCGTCGCGGCGCCCCGCTTGCGCAGCAATTCCGAAGCGCCGCATAAAAGGGACTCGATCACCGCAGGCTCCTCCTTCGCATGCATCTCCACGATGCTGGCCGAATCTCCGGCGCTGGTGAAGACCACATAGCCCACGAGCTCACCGTTGCGCCGCGCAGCCAGAAAATCGTACTTGGCGAGCGGACAATCCAAGTAACGCCAGTTCAAATACTCGGCGGTGCGCACGGTCGAGATTCCGTCGCGCGCGCGCAGCACGCAATCCAGCGCCGTGAACTCATCGCCGCAGCGGGCCGCATGCACGGCGATCTCGCATTCTCTGGCGTGCCCGCCACCTCGCCGCAGCACCAGATTTAGCGGCGCCGCCAAACCGCGCGCCAGGGCCTTCGATTTTACGATCTTGGCGATCCGCGCGTCCGCGCGCAATAGCCGCGCGAATCGAACGAACTTCCCGCGGCTCCCGACTCCCAGCCTCTGATAGATTGCCATCATCGCGGCGCTAGGGAAGTCGTAATAAAACTGAAATGTTTCGTCCATCGCACCGGCCAGACAAGCGCGCTGAAGCTGCAGCGCCGGCCCGAGCGAGCGCCGCAGGTTATCCACGCAGAAGTCCCCCAGCACGCAGCCGAGTCTCTCATCGGCGTCAAACCAAAAGAGCCGGGGAAAAAGCGCCGCAGCGCCGACCACTTGCGCAGTCGCGGCATCCACGGCCACCCAGGCTCGTGCTTCGCCGAATGGACATTCGCGGTAAAGCCAGCGAAACCTTCGCCGGTCCGATTGCGGCGTCAGGCAGCGCTTGTAGAGGTCAATCAGAGCCGCCTGATCGCCTTCCAAGTCCGCGGGACAAATCACGATAGACATGGCGCTCCGCTGGCGGGCAGGTGTCTCATGTGAATCCGCAGTTCGCGGCGCTGGCGATCATCACAAAAGACCCGGCGATGGACACACAAATCGGGTGGGGCACCTTGGTACCTCATTTGTAGAACTAGCAAGCCTGCTGCCAGTCGAAAACATCTCGGATAAGTAAAGTTGTTACAATAAGATACAAGAACAATGGGCGTCTGAACCCCTCTTCAGAAACTGCACCTGTGACCGCCAACGAACCCGGATTCTACCCCAGGTGCCAGCATCAGGAAGAAATTTTCTTGCGTTTTCGGCGCGTGGAGTCTCATCAGCTTATCGGGCTTCCAGCGGCAGACATCCCGGTACGCGAGGGCGAGAGCGTGACCAAAATCGGTGTCTTCCAACGACATTAGAATCTCGCAACCACAACGGCATGCGCCGGTCGCTTCCTGTCCCATCAGTCCTCAGTTTCAGGCTCAACTGAGCGGTGCTTCCTTCTCGACATGCTAGAATACCGCTCGGTCGCCGCTGCGCAGCACGCCACGGTGCCGTTCCCAATTCCCGCGACGGAGAAATCATGAGAGCGTACCGTAGCATCTGCCTTTGCGCGCTGGCCGCTGTGTTGTGCGGCGCTGCCACACTTTCTGCCAACGATGGAATCCCCGCGGCGGCGTGGAAGCGGCCCCTTGGAAAGCCTCTGGAGAATGCCGGCAGCAAGAAGCCGGCCATCACCGACAAGCACATTGATGACGGCTATTGGCAGGGCGCGCCGGTCGGCGGCTTCGGCGCAGGAACTTTCTCCCGCACCTATCGCGGCGACTTCGCCCGCTGGCACGTCAAGGCCGGCGTGCACAAGTACGAGTCCGTTCCTTCCGACCAATTCGGCGTTTACGAAAAGGCCGAGGGCGGCGACTCGGTCGCGGCCATGCTCTACGCAGGGAAACTGGATGGCGCCCCGCTGCCCACGTACCCCGTCGGCGAGGGCGACTATGCTTCACTCTATCCGAAATCCTGGTACGACTACCGCTGGGACAAACTTCCCGTCCGCCTGACACTCGAGCAGTTCTCGCCCATACTGCCCAACAATTACAAGGAGAGCAGCTACCCGGTCGCCGTCTATTACTGGCACGCGCAGAACCGCTCCGCGAAGCGCGTGACCGTGTCCGTCATGTTTTCCTGGGCCAACATGGTCGGCTGGTTTCACGACCCGGGACGCAATTTCGCAAACGCCAACAATCTGAGCAACGTAAACCGTTTTCAGTCCGCGCCCATCCAATACGATGGCAAGCCCGCGAAAATGTCAGGCATTGTCCTGGACCGCTCTCGCATCGGCGATGTCCAGGTCGAGGGTGACGGCCAATTCGTCATTGCCTCGCTGGACTCGCCGCGCACCCAAGTCAGCTACATGACGAGTATGGCGGCGTATGCGGGCGTGCAGTCGGCGTGGGCGCCGTTCGCGGCGACGGGAAAGCTACCGAACAGCGACGTGGCTTGGGCCAGCAGCGGCGAACCTCTGAGTGCGGCGATCGCCGTGACGTTCACCCTCGAGCCGGGCGAGAAGCTGACCGTGCCCATGGTTCTCTCCTGGGACCTCCCCATCGTCGAGTTCGGCGGCGGGCGCAAGTGGCTGCGGCACTACACGGATTTTTTTGGAACGTCGGGAACGCACGCCTGGCAGATTGCGAAAGAAGGGCTGGAACACGGCCAGGAATGGAGCAACGCGATTGACGCCTGGCAGAAGCCCGTCGTGGAAGATGAGAGCAAGCCGCTTTGGTACCGCGGCGCGCTGTTCAACGAGCTGTACTACATTGCCGATGGCGGCACGTTCTGGGCGCGCCCGGTGGGGGCGGAGAAAAGCACGCCGCCGGTGTTCAGCTATATGGAATGCTTCGATTATCCGTTCTACGACACGCTTGACGTGCGCTTCTATGGTTCCATGCCGCTCATCAAATGGTGGCCGGAGATCGACAAGCAGGCCATCCGCGAGTTCGCGGACACGGTTCCGCAAGACCTCACCCAGAAGTCTCTGGTCGAATGGGAAACGCAGCAGAACCGCAAGCTGGTGTTCCGCACCCGAAAAGCGAAAGGCGCGGTGCCTCACGATTTGGGAAATCCGCTGGAGGACCCGGCCTTTTACATCAATCAGTACAACTGGCAGGATTCAAACCGCTGGAAGGACCTGAACACGAAATTCGTTCTCATGGTTTACCGCGATTTCGTGCTGACCGGCGGCAAGGATACCTCCTTTCTCAAATACACCTGGCCGGCAGTGCGTGAATCGCTCGCCTACCTGCACCAGTTTGATCATGACGGCGGCGGGATCCCGATGAACGAAGGCTTCCCCGACCAGACCTACGACGTCTGGTCCGCGCGCGGCCAGATGGCCTATTGCGGCGGGCTGTGGCTCGCAGCCGTGCGTTCGGCCGAAGAAATCGCAAAGAAACTGGGCGACACGAAAGCGGCTGAGGAATATCACGCGCTGTTCGAGAAGAGCCAGAAAACCTATATCGCAAAACTTTGGAACGGCCACTATTTCCGCTACGACACGGACAGCCAGTACCGCGAAGACATTCACGCGGACCAGCTCGCCGGGCAGTGGTACGGCAACCTGCTCGGGCTCGGCGATTTGGTTCCGCGCGAGATGCGGCTCTCCGCGCTCCACAAGATCTTCGACAACAACGTAATGAAATTTGCCAACGGCGAAATGGGCGCGGTCAACGGCATGAACCCGGACGGCACGCTCATCGACGACAAGGACAACGAACAGGTGCAGGAAGTCTGGGGCGGAACGACCTACGGCCTCGCCGCGGAAATGCTCTCCGAAGGCCTGCGCGAAGAAGCCTTCCGCACCGCCTGGGGCGTGTACCACACGACCTACGAAACCAAGGGCTACTGGTTCCGCACGCCCGAGGCGTGGGACATTACCGGCCACTTCCGCGCATCCATGTACATGCGCCCCGGCGCCATCTGGGCCATGGAGATGATGCCGCCCGCAAAGTAGTGGCGCTGCTTGTCGCAGACCCCGGAAGGGTCCGCGGGGCTGCGCCCTTCTGAAGCCGCCCTACTTGTGGGGCGAATAGTTGTACCGCAAGCTCGGCGGCATCTGTCCCGACCTCTGCCGCGTGTTGTATTCAAGCTCGTACCGTACATGCTCGGCGTCCGCCGGGTACTCCTTGCCCGCAGCATAGGGATACGGCAGCAGCGTGTGGTACGGCAACGGCCCGACCGTGAAAGCATGCGCTGCATAGAAATCAAGGTCCTTCTCGAACCCATTCGCGTAGAAGAAGTAATCGCGCACCCAGCCGGCAGGCAGCGGCGGCAGGCCGTGCGGATCGAAATTCAATTTCACGCCCTCGCTCGAGCCGAACACCGCGAACCGGTCATCGGTAGCGCGCAGCAGGTTGTCCACGTCGCCGAAACGCGTGTAATTCCCTGCCGCGCGCGTGTACGGTCCCGTCCGGCTGCGATTCGCGTACGAATACCACGTGTCGCTGGCCGGCACACCGCGGAACTCGCGCGGGTAGCCAATATCGTCGAGCAGCGCGTTCGCCAGCGGTACTTCGGATACGCGCGTCTCCTGCGCGGCGGGCGTGGCGTCAATTCGCACGCGATCCCAATAAATTTTTAGGTTGGTCACGATCCGAATCCGCCGCGTACCGGGCGGCAGCTTCCCGCTCAAGTCCCCCACCATGGTCCGCGCTAGGCCGGCCGGAAAACCGAGGTCGTCCACCACGCGCACCCATTTGCCGTGCGCGTCCTGCGCCTCCACGTAGGGAGCGATGACCTTGATCCCCCCCTGGTCAGCGGCGTACATCGAAGTCGCCGTGAAGTAGTCGGTGTAGCCGTCCAGCAGAAGCCGCAAGGGCTTTTGCGCGTCCCACGCGCCCAGGTCCAACTCGATCCAGTGCAGCTTCGCGAAGCCCGCAAACGGCAGCTCCTCGAAACCGGTGACGTATTTCCGATCGCGATTCAAAAGCAGCGGCAGCACATCATTGCCGCGTTCGTCCCACGCGCCCGGAGGCAAACGCGCATCACGGCTGGCCATCACGCGAAACTCCGGAAACGGCGGCGCGCTTGCGAACCGCTCGTTCGGATACACCTCGAGTGCCGCGGGATGGTCAATTGCCAGCAGCCGCACTTGGTCGAGATACACCGTTTCTTCCATCGGCTCCATGAAGCGGAAGCTGAGCAGCCCGTTGCGCGGCCGCACACTGCGTCCCGGAACCTTCAAGTATTCGTCCGGGTCGGGCACGTCGCGCTCCCCCGGCGCCACCCAGTGACCCACAACGCCCGGCCCAATCATGTCGGCGATGAATTCGTATTCCCGGCCATTCCAAGCAAAAAGCACCGGGCAGGAGCTGCCTCGCCGGTCAATCTCGGCAATGGTGTGTGCCTCGCGACCCGCCAATTCGATTTCATCCTGCGGCACGCCCGTCGGCCACAGCAGACGCACGACGTCCGCTTGGCGCTCGCTGCCCAACCCGGCAAGAATCGGCGCAGCGTTCTGGCCCAGGTAACCGGACGCACCCTGCACTTCCCACTTCTGGTACAGCGGCCCGGCGTACACTTCCACCTTTGTGCCAATTGCGCTCTTGTTGTCTGAGAGCGATTTGAAGTCCACGCGCAACCAATTACGCCGGTTTCCGCCTTGATTGCGCAAGATTAGTGGCGGCCCGCCGAGTTGCGTCACCATGAGGTCCGCACCGCCATCGCCATCCACGTCAGCCAAGGCGACGGCGCGCGGCTCTTGCAGCGTTATGGCATCGAGGTGCACATTCTTTGTTACGTCGCTCCAGGCAGCCGGGCCGAGATTGCGCAGTAAACGCAGTTCGCCGCGAACGGATCGGGATTCGCCACCGCCCTTGGTTTCGCCCGCTGCGACCAGATCCAGCCATCCATCATTGTCATAATCGACTGCCGTGATTCCCCATCCGCGCTGCCAGCCAAAGTCCGGCAGAGCCACACGCTCCAATCGCTTCCCATCCACGTTGCGCCACAAACTAATGCCCGGCGCGCCCGCGTGCGTAAAAGCCAAATCCATCCAGCCGTCTTTGTCAAAATCGAAGGCAATCACTCCAGCGGCGGGCGGCAGTCCTTCCTTCTTGAAGTCCATCCCCGGCATCGCCGTGAACTTCCCCTCGCGCGGATTCAAATAGATGGCCCCGCCGCCGTCTCCACCCGCAAACACAAAATCAATCGCGCGGTCGTTGTTGAAGTCCGTCGTCACCACCCCTGCGCCTGTCGCCGGAAGATCCAGCGCCGTCTCCGCGGAAATATCCGTAAACGTGCCGTCCGCGTTATTCCGCCACAAAACATTGCGGCGTTTCTCCGCAGCCGGCGTATCGTCCGGCGCTTGCACCACGTAAAGGTCCAAATCTCCGTCGTGGTCGTAGTCCACAAATGTCACACTGACGCAGCCCTTCTCGCGGCGAATCCCAGCTGCCGGCATCACGTCTGCGAATTTGCCGCTGCCCAGATTGCGCAGTAGATGTACGCCATCATCCAGACAAACGGCCAGGTCCGTGTGCCCGTCGTTGTCAAAGTCGCCTGCGGCGCAGCCGAGCCCGGCACCAACCAAATGCAAGCCGGCCATTTCGGACACGTCGGCAAACTGTTCGTTTCCCATATTGAGCAGCAACCGGCTCGTGGCTCCGCCGATCGCGCTGACCAAGAAGAGATCCGGCCTGCCGTCGCCGTCGAAGTCGAAAAAGCACGCGCCGGTGCCAGGCCCAATCGCCGGAGCAGGGTGGCCTTCGGCAGGCTGGAGCTTCGTTCCGCGAGGGACGATCGGCTGCGCGTCGAAACGTACGGCGATGGCATTTGGCGCTCCCATCGAGGCGCCCCGCGCCGGCTCCGCCTGCGAGAACCGCCCCTGATCTCCATAGCCCGCGCCAAACGGCGAGCCAAGATGCCCCTGTGTAATCTTCTGAAAACGCAGCAAGTGCGCGCGTGCCGCGTCCATCTCACCTTTGCGCTGCAGGGCGCGCGCCAGCCCAAATTCCGCCGATGGGTGATAGACATTCAAGGAAACCGCATGCTGAAATGCCGCGATTGCCTCGTCGTATTTCTGCTGCTGCGTGAGGAGCAGTCCGAGAAAGTACAGCGGGTCCGCCTCACTCGGCACAACTGCGGCCGCGCGCTGGAAAGCGGCGATCGCCTTTTCGGTCTCGTTCAGGTCCTTATAAACGAGGCCCAGGTTGTACCAGCCATAGGGATCGGCGGGAAGCTCCTGCGTGGCTTGCTCAAGCGCGGTGCGTGCCTCTTCGGGCTTCTGCTGGCTGTGGAGCGATATTCCCAGGTTCAGCCGCGCGAGAGCGTACTTCGCATCCGCCGCCAGCGCCTGTTCAAATGATTTGTGCGCCGGATCGAACCGCTGCTGGTTCATGTAGGCGACGCCGATGTTGGTCAGGCTAATCGCTTCCAGAGTGTTCTTAGGAGGCGGCGCGATCGGTGTATCACCAGCCGTCTTCCGTTCGGATTGCTTAGCGCTCAGAAAACATATGGGCAGGATACCGGCCACCAAAAGGAACAGGATGAGGAAATTCGCGGGAGACGACCGGCGCGCAGAGCCTTGCATGAATGTCCTTCCTTCACTTCCCCAGCTTCATTTACCTCCTCTACTTCTTACCATAGGGCCGGGAAGAAGTGATGCCCTTTCCTTCCATCACCGTGACCGTTTGTCCCGCCGCGACATTCGCCAGCTTGTCCACTTGTCCGCTCGGCCAGTGTATTTCGATGCTCTCCGCCTGCGTGTGCCCGGCGAGGCCGAACGTCAATACCAGTTCGCTCGCCGAGAGATAGCTCGATCCGCTGCGCAGCATCGCAGTCTGTGCCTCGCCTCCGGCCGAGACGCGCGCTGTCGCGCCGATGCCGTCGCGGTTCGACTTTGTTCCCACGAGTTTCACGCGCACGCTCTTGTTGGTGCCTCCCTCGTTGCGGAACAAGCGAGTCGGGCCGCCGTTCGTTGCGATCAGCAGGTCCAGCCGGCCCGCATTGAAGACATCCGCGTACGCTGCTCCGCGGGCCACGCGGGGAGCATTGAATTCCTTGCCCAAGGTCTGCGTTATCTCCTCGAACTTGCCCTTGCCAAGATTGTGGAACACGTGCGGCGGCTCCGCGTAGCGCACCGTCGCCTGCACTTTCTGGATGTCCGCGTCAATGTGCCCGTTGTTCACGAAAATGTCGGGCCAGCCGTCGTTGTCGTAGTCGAAGAAAAAGCATGCAAACCCCAGCGTCAACAGCGAAGCGCGGCCGACCTCCGACTGCGGCGCTTCGTCCACAAATAACCCTTTGCCCTCGTTGTGATAGAGCGACATCATCTGATTCGAGAAATTGCTGATCAGGATGCTCGCGTTTCCGGAGCGGTCGTAATCCGCGGCGTCCACGCCCATCCCCGCGCGCGCCACGCCGTCTTCGCTGAACGCCACTCCGGACACTATACCCTTCTCCGTGAATGTCCCGTTTCCGTTGTTGCGATACAGCTTGTTCGGTTGCGTGTCGTTCGCGATCAGCAGGTCGGGCCAGCCGTCGTTGTCGTAGTCGAGCACGGCAATCCCCAGCGATTTGGATGATGGATCGTTCAGCCCGGCTTTCTGAGTGGCGTCTTCAAACGTTCCGTCCCCGCGGTTGTGCCACAGCCGCACCGATGTCCCCGTGTACGATTCCGGCGTGCAGTACGACTTGCCCTGGCCGTCCATCGTGCAATACAGATCCTTTTCCAGCGACCACTGCACGTAATTTGCAACCACCAAGTCCAGTTTTCCGTCGCGGTCGTAGTCCACCCACGCCGCGCCCGTGCTGAACTCCTTTACTCCCGCCAGCCCCACTTTTTGCGCCACGTCAGCGAACGTGCCATTCCCATTGTTGCGAAATAGGTGGCTCTGCCCCAGCCCCGTCACGAACAGATCGTCGTAGCCGTCGTTGTCGTAGTCGCCCACGGCCACGCCCAGGCCAAACATTTCTGCGGCGAGCCCCGACTTCTGCGTCACGTCCGTAAACGTTCCGTCGTGATTATTGTGGTACAGCTTTGGCGTCGAGCGCTGCCGCGCGTGCCCCGGCCAGTCCATCCCGTTCACCAGGAAAATATCCGGCCAGCCGTCATTGTCGTAGTCAATAAACGCCACGCCCGGCCCCATCGTTTCCGGCAAGTACTTCTTGCCGAAGGCGCCGTTGTTGTGCACAAACCGTATCCCGGCCTGTTGCGTGATGTTGCGAAACTGAATCGTGGAGCCTGTGGGCGGGGGTGCCGAAGCGATCCCCGGCAGCATTGCGAGAAGCGACGTGAACGTACAAAGCACGATGCTCATCAATGAGCGTTCCCCGCCGCATGAATTCGCCATCTTCGTCTTATCCCCCGATTCGTGTCTTGGAACCGCGCGAATGGACGGGCGCCCTTTGGAGTGCGGCGGCTCGCCGCCGCTTTTCGATCCGGGAAGGCGGAGCCTAATTGGAACCGTCAGACCGGCCCTCCGTCTATTTTGCTTCCAGTTTCCCGTGCGCCGCGGTGCGCGCAACCGCCCCCTTACCCTTCGCCGCTCCCAGCGCCACGGAAACATGCTCGTGAACCGCTTGCCGCTCGTTGTTGTCTTCGGGGTGCGCCTGCCGGTACGGCCCGGTAATCGCCTGCGCGGATTCATCCGCCTTGAACCGCAGGTAGCGCACCTTGTGTTCCTCGGCGCGCTTCTCATCGCCCAGCCCGTTGTAGCAGAGCATCAAATTGTAGTGCGCCTGCAAATCCTCGGGGTCCACCTAAGCACTTCCTCGAATTCCTTAACCGCATCGGCATAGCGCTTCTCGAGAAACAGCTCGCGCCCGGCCTCATTGCGCACCACGCGGTCGCGCGGATACTGCGCCAGCACCATCCGCAGCCGCGTCAGCGCCTCGTCGTATTTTCCTTCGGCCTTCAGTACGCGCGCGTAGAAATAATTCGCCCGCGCCAGATCGGGCTTGAGTTGCAGCGCCTTCTCCAACACTTCACGCGCGCCCTCCGTGTCGCCTTCCTGCACGCGCGCGCGTCCGATGTTCACCCAGCCGTCGGGATTTTGCGGGGCAATCTCCCTCGTCTTCGCAAACGCCGCCTCCGCGCTCTTCAAATCGCCCTGCAAAAACAAACCGATCCCATAATCCTGCCAGCGCACGAAATCATCCTTAGCCAGCGTGACCTGCGGCGCGGGCGCGGGCGCTTTTCGCGGCAGCACGTCCACCGTCTTCGTGTCTTCCGTGATGGTGATCACCGGCAGGTCCGGTATCTCTTTCAGCTTCCCCGAAACCTTCGACGTGTCCCCCGTGAACCCCCATTTTCCGTCGTCATAATGAAACGTCACGTCGGGATTCGCCTGCTTGGGGTCGCGCTCCCCGGCAAATGAAAAGTGGGTATTGAACCAGGAAAACTTCCGGTAATTCAGTTTCGCGTGCAGCGTAATCTTTTCGCCCGCGTTTTCCGGCACGTGCAGCCGGTAATGCACCGTGTCCGCAGCTCCCGGCGGAATCAGCCGCACGTACACCACGGACCGCGTGGACCACGCATTCCGCTTGTTGATCGGGTTGGCATGCCCATCCACTTGCAGCGAACGATAGAAGTGCGCGCCGGGCTCCACGGGGCCTTTCCCATCGTCCTCGATCATTCCGCTCCAGAAAACGGTCTGCCCCTTCTCATCCGTGGCCTTCAATTCCAGCCACACATCGAACGCATCCACCGTCCCACCGGGGAAGAAGTGCCCAACCTTCCTTGTTCGAACGACCACGTCCACGAGCACGTCGTCACCCCGCCGCACCGCCGCGTGCACTCGTCCCAGCGGCGCCGTGATCGGCCGCGCTTCGCCGGTATGCCCTCCTGGGACCTTGGTTTCCGCCTCCTCGCCGACGGCAAACGTTGTCGAAAGTTCCGTCCCCGGCCCTTCCTTCCCCGCTGTCTCCGGCCCCGCGGGCGACACGGCAAAAATGTCCACGCTCAGATTCTTATCCTGGAGAAACTTCTTGCTCAGTTCGAGCTGCTCCAGGTCCTGATTCGCCGTCGGCACGGCCGTATTCGCTCCAGGAAACCGGTGCGAGTGTACGAAGCCATCCACGGTGCCTTCGTCCTTCGATTGCACCATCGGCATGTGGCAGTCCGCGCACATCATCGGCGACGCCGGATAGTAGAACGACCGCGCACCCTGCCCCGACACGCCGCTGGCCTGCCAGTTGTCGTATTCGTTGAACCCGCGAATCCACCGGTAGCGGTTCACCGGGATGTCCAAATGCACCTTATGGCAGCTCGAACAAAACTCCGCCGTCTGCTCGCGCATGAACGGCTTCAAGAACGTCCGCCGGTGCGGCTCCGGATTCAGCCGCACCAGAAGATCGTGCAGCTTGCGCACGGCCGGGTTTTCACTCGCCGCCAGTTCGTGCAGCTTCGGATACTCGAGCACGTAGTCGCCTTGACCCATCGTGCTCTTCACTTTCACCATGCTGTGGCACATCATGCACGCGAGGCCGGCATTCGCCTCCGGCGTATCCACACGCGGCGCAATGGGCGTGTCAAACTTCCCGCTGAAGAGCAGCGCTGGGTCGTGGCAGCCCGCGCACCACTTCGACGACTTCACTCCCGCCACGCCCTGCATGTACTCGATGCTCTTGCGGTACCACTGATTGTTGAACGACGAAAAATGATGCGCCGAGCCGTACCACTGCTTGTAAACGTCCGCGTGGCACCGCTCGCACGCGTCCGACTTCATGAAGTATTCCGAGGGAATCCGCACGTTGTTGACCGTCTGCGCCGAGCTCGGGAAGAACATCCCCTGCGGCCCGTCGCCTTCTCCGTCCATCGTGGCCGCAGGCATCGCCGGGTTCTCGATGCGGTAGGCTTTCTTCCACGCCACCTCGCGCGCCCACCACGCGCCCGCCCCGATTGCTGCTGTCACGAGAACCAGCGCCGCAAATCGCAGCAGTCCCTGCAGCGCACCGCGCCCCAGCCAGCCTCGCTGCTTCATCCACGCCGCCGCCAGAAACACCACGCCCGCAACGCAGAGCAAAATGTGCGCATACAGCCAGTTCCACAGCCGGTGCGGCGTCCCGATCTTGATCAGCGCCACGCCGATCCCCGCGCCGCTCGCCATCAGCACCCAGCCCAGCCGCCCCAGCCAGCCGCCGGGACACGTCTTCAGGCGCGCCAGCAGCGGCAGCAGCAGCACCGTGAGCAGAATTCCTGCCGCAACGTGCAGCAGAACCGAGAGGAAATAGGGAATTGTCGCTGTGGGAAGCGCGTAAAGATACAGGCTCGTCGCCGTCAAGAGAAGTACACAGGAGGACCGCACGCGCTTCATGGAGTGGCTATATCTCCTGCACCGATTATATTGGAATTCCCCGCACCGCGAAGTTCAATGATTATTGCCGAAACTGGTCCACTCTATCGGCGCCCCTCTCCCCCGGCAATAATGCAAAAACACTAGCCGGACCCGCGCTCAGCCCTTGACGCCGAACTTCCCCGCACAGGAAGATGCCGCCGCGACCATGTCCGACCTCACCGCCCTCACCGCCCTCGAAATGGCCGACCGCATCCGCCGCAAGGAGATTTCCCCGGTCGAGCTCGTCCGCGCCCACCTCGACCGCGCCACCTCCCTCCAGCCCAAGCTCAACGCCTTCATCACTCTCGACGCCGAAGGCGCCCTCGCACAAGCCCGCGCCGCGGAAGCCGCCGTCCTTGGTTTGCGTGACCGCGAAGCGGTCAACTGCGGCGAAGCGCTTGGCCCGCTCCATGGTGTTCCCGTCACCGTGAAAAGCTGCATTGAGGTCGCCGGGTGGCGCTGTGAGGCTGGCTCTGCCTTGCGCAAGAACAACATCCCGCAGCAGGATGCCCCCCTGGTCGCCCGCCTTCGCGCCGCTGGAGCCATCCTCCTCGGCAACACCAACGTCCCCGAATTTCTCATGGCCTACGAGACGAACAACGCCCTCTACGGCCGCACTAGCAACCCGTGGAACCTCGACTACTCCGCGGGGGGCTCGAGCGGCGGCGAAGCCGCTGCTATCGCCGCAACCTGTTCCGCAGGCGGCGTGGGCAGCGACGGCGGCGGTTCCATCCGCGTTCCCGCGCATTTCTGCGGCATCTGCGGCCTCAAACCCACTCCCGGCCGCATCCCCGCCACCGGCCATTTCCCGCCGGGCGTCGGCGCATTCGCCTGGATCGGTGTCGTCGGCCCCATGGCCCGCACTGTCGCCGACCTCCGCGCCCTCTTCGATGTCATGGCTGGCCCCGACGCCGGCGATCCCTGCTCCCTTCCCATGCCGATTCAC
>JBGPGF010000019.1:0-23671 GCA_041483755.1 Terriglobia bacterium
GCGCTGGCCGATGAGCTGGCCGGGAAAAAGCTGGAAGAGGTGTTGCTCGTCGAGCACGATTTGCTCGATGCGTACACGCCGGATGGTTTTTCGGTAGCGCTTGCGCAAGTCATTAGCGGCGCTAAGCCCGATTTGGTGCTGTTTCCGCACACGTATCAGGTGCGCGATTTTGCGCCGAAGCTGGCAGCGTCGCTCGGCAAGGGGATGATCGGCGACTGCATCGGCGTGCGGAGCGAAGGCGGCAAACTGATCTTTGTGCGGCAGATGTTTCAGGGGAAGACGGCGGCGGACGTGACGTTTCAGGGCGCCGGGCCGTGGTTCGCTTCGTTTCAGACGGGCGCGTTCCGCGCCGACCTGGCGGCCGCGCATCCCGCGGGAAAAGCGCCGGTGAAGAAGGTGAGCGTCGAGTTGAAGCCGGAGCAGATTCGCACGAAGCCGCTGGAGCTGTTCCGCGAGGCGAAGCAGGCCGTGGACCTGACGCAGGCGCCCATCATCGTGGCCATCGGGCGGGGCATCAAGGCGCCGGAGAATATTCCGCAGGCAGAGGCGCTGGCGAAAGCCATTGGCGGAGAAATCGCGGCGTCGCGACCGATCTGCGATGAAGGCTGGCTGCCGATGGAGCGTCAAATCGGAAGTTCGGGGCAAACCGTCGCGCCAAAGCTGTATCTGGCGCTGGGAATCAGCGGCGCGATTCAACATGTGGTGGGGATGAAGGGATCGCGAACGGTCGTGGCGATCAATAAGGATCAGAACGCGCCGATTTTTGAGCTTGCCGACTACGGCGTGGTCGGCGACATCTTCGAGATTATGCCCGCGCTCACCGAAGCGCTGGAGAAGGCTAAGAGCACATAGTTCGGTGGCCGCCGGAGTGTTGCGCATGGTTTCCGCCCTGGTCTGCAAGCGGGTGTATGATTGGGGACATCGTATGAAGCTCGAAGACTACAAGACCGTTCTCTATCGGCAGGAAGACGGTTCCTGGGTGGCCGAGATTCCAGCCATCTCGGGGTGTTATGCGCTCATGCCGAGCCGTGAAGAAGCCTTGGCCGAGATCGGGCAGGTTTTTCAGATCATTGCGGACGAATACCGGGAAAAGGGCCTGTCTCTGCCATCCGATTCCACCGAGATTGTGAATGCCTAGCGCGACGTCGCGCGATTTCCAGCGAGTCTCCCCTTTTAAGTTCATTCTCACGCAGGTCACCGCGCTTTTGGCTAAGATGGAGCCGTGAGCACGCAGCGGGAACAACTCGAAGCGGATGTGCTGATCGTGGGCGCAGTGCCGGCGGGGCCGGCTTGCGCGCCGCATCTGGCGCCGCTCCCTATCCCTCGGCCGGCAAGGAGTCAGTACACCACGTAATTACAAGATGCAGCGGCAGCCGGATGCATCACTGAGAAAGTTCCCAACGCTTCAGTGATTCTTCGCGCACGCACGAAAAGCTAATTTGTATTGTCGCGAAGGAACTTGAGTGTGCGCGGCCAGGCCTGCTCGGTGGCCCGGTGGTTGGCGCCATCGCGGCCGTGCTGGTCGCGGAGGAAGCCGTGGCCGGCGCCTTCGTAGATGTTTGGCTCGTAGGACTTGCCGAGTTTTTGCATTTCGGCCTTGGCGGGCTCGATGGTAGAGACGACTCGAGCATCATCGGCTCCGTAGAGGCCGAGGACAGGCGCTTTGAGAGTGGCGAGGGCCGCGGCGTCCGGTGAAGTGCCGTAGTAGACGACGGCGGCATCGAGTGCGGGCTGCTTGCTGGCATAGTTGAAACTCGCGGAGCCGCCCCAGCAAAAGCCAATGGTGGCGGTCCTCTTGTTGCCCGCGGGCAGAGCAAGGGCATAGTCGCGGACGGCGTTGAGACGGACGATCACCTCTTCGGGAGTGAGGGAGCGGATCAACTTGACCACGTCGTCGCGGCTGGAGACGGAATCCGTGCCGCCGCCAGCGGGTCCCTTGCCCGAAAGGAGGTCGGGAGCAACGGCGATGAAGCCCTCGGCGGCGAGCTGATCGGCGACGGCGCGAATCCAGTCACTCAAGCCAAAAATTTCGTGAATGACGATGACAACCGGGGCCTTATCTTTTCGCTCGGGGTAGACGACCCAGGCGCGGATCGGCGTGGCGCTTCCGTCGAGCTTGATGTCCGCGTACTCGCCGTGGCGGGAAGATTTTTCTAGGCGGGCCTTGGCGTTTTCCTCGGCGGCGGGGAGTTTTGGGTCGTCGGAGGCAGTGGAAAAGCCAGGCGCCGATGCCGGCGTCGCGGCGTGTTGGGCGTGTGGGTCGGGAGGAGCTTGCTGTCCGGCAAGACTGGCGGGAACTAGGGCGACGAGCGAGAAGCAAAATGCATAAGCAAGTTTCTTGAGCAGAGCTTTCATGGGATGTTCTCCTCCGATGGGATGCGGAATAATCCGCGCAGTGAAATGTACGACTCATTGGACGCGGCGTGCGGCTTGGGGGTTTCTCGTCTGTTAGAATGGCGGCGTGAAGAACGTGGAACGCGAGCAGTTGGAAGCAGATGTGCTGGTTGTTGGCGCGGGGCCGGCGGGGCTAGCTTGCGCGCTGCATCTGGCGCATCTCATTCAGAAGCACAATGCGGCGGGAGAAAAGACCGCCTCCGGGGCGGCTCTTTCGGCGGAGAACATCTACGTGCTCGAGAAGGGGCGCGAGATTGGGGCGCACCAGCTTTCAGGCGCGATCATGAATCCGAAGGCGCTGGCGGAGCTGGTGCCGGATTTTGAGAAGACCGCGCCGCTGGATACGCCGGTGACGGATGATGCCGCCCTGTTCTTCAAGCAGAATTCCTCGTTTCGTTTTCCCATCACGCCGCCGCCATTTCAGAACAAGGGCAACTACGTCGTATCGCTGAGCAAGATCGTGAAGTGGCTCGGCGGACTCGTGGAGAAAACGGGCGTCAATTTGTTCACGCAATTCGGCGGAGCATCGTTGATCTATGAGGGCGAAGGGGTCGCCGGCGTAATCACCGAGGACAAGGGACTGGACAAGAACGGCAAGCCGAAGGACAACTACACCCCGGGATACGAACTGCGCGCGAAAGTGACGGTGCTGGCCGAAGGAACACGCGGGTCGCTGACGAAGGACCTGGTTGCCGCAAAGAAGCTCGACAACATCAATCCGCAGATTTACAGCATCGGAATCAAGGAGTTGTGGGATGTGGAGCCGGGGCGCATTCAGCCGGGCTACGTGGCGCACACGCTGGGCTGGCCCGTGGCAACGGACATGTACGGCGGCGGATGGATTTACGGGCTTTCGAACAACCGCGTTTCGATTGGCCTGGTGATTGGGCTCGAATACGCGGACCCGCGGTTCGATCCGCACGCGGCATTTCAGCAATGGAAGACACATCCCTTTGTTCGAAAGCTTCTCGAGGGCGGGAAGCTGGTGCGCTACGGCGCGAAGTCGCTTCCCGCGGGCGGATGGTACTCGATGCCGCGGACGTTTGTGGATGGCGGGTTGATCATCGGAGATTCGGCGAGCTTTCTGGATTCGCAACGGCTCAAGGGCATTCACATGGCGATGAAGAGCGGCATGCTGGCGGCGGAGACGATTTTCGACGCGCTCGTGGCGGGGGACTTTTCGGCGAAGAAATTGTCGGCGTTTCAGGAGAAGGTCGAGCGAAGTTACATTAGGAAAGAGCTTCGGGCGGTGCGGAATTTTCATCAGTCGTTCCAGTATGGTTTGTACAGCGGGCTTTTTCATGCAGGCCTGCAATTCCTGACCGGCGGGCGCGGGCTGATTGATCCGATGCGCGTGCACGCGGGGCATGAAGCGTATCGCAAGATTGACGGCCGGGCCGCGGAGCCGCGCTTTCAGGGCGACGGCAAGCTGACCTTCGACCGGTTGACGGACGTGTACCATTCTGGGACGCGGCACGAGGAGGATCAGCCGTGCCACCTCGTCGTGGCCGACACAAACGTCTGCGCGACGAAGTGCGTCACCGAGTATGGGAATCCCTGCCAGTATTTTTGTCCGGCGGCGGTTTACGAAATGGCGGAGGAGCACGGCAAGAAACGGCTGAAGATCAATGCGGCGAATTGCGTGCACTGCAAGACGTGCGATATCGCCGACCCGTACCAGATTATCAATTGGGTGGTGCCGGAGGGCGGCGGCGGACCGAACTACGAAGGGATGTAAGCAGCTTCCGGCAGCTTCAGGGATTGCGTGTCCAGAGGCGGCGGAAGAAACCGCGAACTCGGCTGAACAGCGAGTCGCTATTATTTTTGGGGGGCTGCGCCGAAGCGGCTTGGGGAGCAGCGCCGCTACCCGCACTCGCTGACGGCGCGGCTGGCGGAGCGGAACTTGTCGTCGTGGCGGTTGTAGGGACAGTGACGGGATCGCCTTCGACTCGACCCCGGAAGATCAAGGTCGGCCGCACGCGGACGCGCCGCACGAGCACGATGAGACGCATGTCCGGTTCCGGCTGCACTTTGGCCGAAGCATCAAAGGCCAGCGGCGGCATGAAGACCTGATAGAGGGGCTCCTCGCGGGCGGCGTGAGACGCCGGCGGAATTTTTGGCCGGGCTCCGGCTGCGGAGGCGATGAGGCTAAACTCAGGGGCGGCATTTATGAGCTGTAATTCGCAAGCGCAGTGGCCGGCGCCGTTGCGGAGCGAGGCGAGCTGTCCATTGGCGAGCTGCACGTCGCCGCTCTGCGGTATCAACATGCTCTGTCCTGTGAGTTGCTGCTCGATGCGGACCGCGCCCGAGACAGCCCGTATGCACATCGCGCCGGTGGCATCGAGACCCATCAGGGTGTCTTGGGGGCCGTCGCCGATGGCCACGGGCTTGGCCTGGACTTGCGTCGTGTAGATCGTCAGCGCGGGCTCGTGATCAATGTGCGCGTGAATCGTACCCGTTTCCAGAGCCAGCGTGAGCGCGCTGCCGGACTTGAGCACGGAGAAATGGGCAGGGCCGCAGATGGAGATGGCGCCGCCTTCCACCAAGTCAATGCGCGCCTGGCCGGACTTGACGTGAACGTCCGCGCCACTGCGGAGGATTGTGCGGACGGCGCCGTGGACAACTTCGACCTGCATGGGCCCTTCAATGGCGATGGCCGGACCATCAATCACGCCGACTGATTCCGGCGCGGGCTGATCGGGAGCCGGGGCGGCAACACCGAACAGGCAGCCAAATAGGACAGCGAAGGCAAGAAGGCAGTGTGCGGCGAGTGCCATACGGGCGCTCGGTCGGCTTTTCCAGTTGGTTTGAGGACTGGCTGCCATGTTTCCTTACATCCGGCTGGACCGCGGGCCGGACGTCTCGCCTATACTATACGTCGGCGGGTTCGCGGCCGCACCTGAAGATGATGGCACAGCCTCCCACACCGAACGGCGCTCGCGAAGGGAGTCTCAGTTCGCATTACGACACGCGGCTGCCCCAGCTTCCCTTTTCAAAGCGCCTGCAAATTCCGGTAATTGCGGGAGCGGTGTACAGCGTGATTCGAACGCTGGGACCCACGTTGCGCTACGAGATTCACGGCTGGCAGCACGCCGAGGGGGTGTATGCATCTGGACGACGGTGCATCTGGTCGTTCTGGCATCGGGTGATTATTCCGGTGGCTTGGTGGGGAAGGAATCGCGGCGTGGTGGTGATGAACACGACGGCGTTTGACGGGCAATGGACTCGCAAGGTGATCGAGTGGCTAGGGTTCGGCACGGCGCAGGGCAGCTCAACGCGGGGCGGATTGCGCGGGTTGGTGGCGATGGCGCGGAGCCTGCAAGAAGGCCGGGATGTTGCGTTCACGATTGACGGCCCGCGCGGCCCGCGCTATGTGGCCAAGCCCGGTCCGGTGATTCTAGCGCGGCGGACAGGGTGTCCGGTGATGGTCTTTCATATTGCGGTGGACCGAGGCACGACGTTTGAGAAAACCTGGGACCACTTCCTGCTGCCGAAACCGTTTGCACGCACGGTGATGCTGTTTGCGCCACCCATCTACGTGCCAGAAGACGCGGAACGCGAGACGCTCGAAGCCAAACACGCAGAGATGCAGGGCGAGCTTGAACGAGTGCGTGACATCGCCGAATCCTGGTTTACGTTGAGCGAGGAAGAGCGTGCGCGGCACCGCGCCGAGTTCGATCGCTGAGCGCCTCTTCCAGCCTCGAAAATCGAAATGAGAACTTCTAATTTCCCGGGCGCTCGCCGAGCGCCACAGCGATGTCAATCTTCTTGCCGCCACGGTAGACGGTCACCTTGATTGAATCTCCAGGTCGTTTGCGGTTGAGGATCACGTTCATGTCGAGCTGATTGGCGACTTTCTGGCCGTCCACGGCGACGATCAAATCGCCGCCGATGAGGATGCGGCGCATGCCCGCGACGGCCACGCGGTCGCCGCCATGCAGGCCAGCGCGCTCGGCGGGACCGCCGCGCGCGACGCTTTCGATGAGCAACCCATCCTGGACGGGCAAGTCGAGAGCGTCCGCGAGCCAGCCGTTGACGGGGCGCGTTTCGACGCCGAGAAACGCGCGATGGACGCGGCCTTCGGTCATCAAGTCATGAGCGATGAGCTTTGCCGAGTTGATGGGGATGGCGAAGCCGATTCCCGCGGTGGTGCCGCTGGGCGTGTAGATGGCGGAGTCAATGCCGATGACCTCGCCGCGCGTGTTCAAAAGCGGCCCGCCCGAATTGCCGTGGTTGATGGCGGCGTCGGTCTGAATGGCTTCGTCAATGATGGTGGTTTCGCTGGTTTGCACGGTGCGGCCGAGGGCGCTGACGACGCCGGTGGTCAGCGTGCTCTGAAAGCCGAAGGGATTGCCAATGGCCAGAACTTTCTGGCCGACCTGGAGCGCCGCGGAGTCGCCAAGGGGGAGGGAAGCGAGGGGCTTGCCCTTGGGCTCGACCTTGATCAGGGCAACGTCATTGCGCTGGTCGGCGCCAATAAACTTTGCCGGGTAGCGCGTCTGGTCGCCCAAGACGACCTCGATGGTTTGTGCGCCTTGGACGACGTGAAAATTGGTGAGGATGTAACCGCGCGGATCAATCAGAAAACCTGATCCCGCGCCCTCCACGGGAACGGGATCCATAAAGAAATCGTATTCGGTTGTCTTGGTGAGGATGTTGGCGACGGCGGGCGCGGCCTGACGGTAGACGCGTACGTTGATGGATTCCTCCTCGGTGAGATTGGTGTCGCGCGGGTCGGGCTTGGCTTCGGCCGCGCCGAGGGGAACGGCTTCGACGCGCTCCGGCTGACGCGGGCCCCATCTGGCGCCGGCCCAGAAAATCCCGAGGAAGATGAGCAACGCGAGGGCTGCCCATCGAATTCGGTTGCGAGTGATCTCGGTCTTCATTGTCGGTTCCCCATTCTGGTCGTTTGGTTGTGCGTGTTTCCATCGAGGTCCTTTGGTGAAGCTGGCCGGTTCGCCTCAGGACGACGGAGCATTCGGTGGCCCCACGCTTGGTGAAGCCCGGCGTAGCTTGGCAGCGAGAGCATCCACCTGCGCGCGCGTGGCATCGGGCGGGCCCGAGCAATCGATTTTTTCCGTTGCGTGGCGGAGTTTTTCTTCGATCGGCATTTGCGAAGCGATGCGCCGCCGCGCCTCTTCCTCGTTCAAGCCGCGGGCGAGCAGTCGCTCGAGCTGCTGCTCCGGCCTGCACCAGGCAACCACGATTCCATCGAGACGCTTGTGATACCCCGTTTCGATGATGAGCGCGGCCTCGATGAAGGCCACATCGCGCGTGCCGTTTTGCGCCCAGTCCGCGAACTGGCGGTCCGCCGCCTCCAGCACGCGCGGGTGAACGATTGCATTCAGGCGGTCCAGCTTAGCGCGGTCGGAGAAGACTAGAGCGCCGAGTTTCACGCGGTCAATCCGGCCGCTAGGGAGGACGACGATGTCCGTGCCGAATTCGCGAAGAATCTCCTCGTGCGCGGGATACCCTGGATCCATCAAGCGGTGCGCAAGCGCGTCGGCGTCCAAGACGGGGAAGCCGCGCTCGCGGAGCAGAGCGGAGACGTTGCTCTTGCCGCTTGCGATGCCGCCGGTGAGGCCGAGTCGAAGCATGCGAAGTTGGCTCAACGGCCAGCCCTGGCTCGGCCCGGGCCGGCGGCGGGCAGCGTCGTGCGTGCAGCACCACCGGCTGCGGCGGGAGCGCGGCGCATTCGTGCGGCTTTCACCGTGTTGCTCATCAGCATGGTGATGGTCATGGGACCGACGCCGCCGGGCACGGGCGTGAACGCACCGGCGACTTCGACAACGTCCGGATGCACGTCTCCGGCGAGCACCGAGCCTTTCTCGCGGAACCTCGCCAGACGCACCGGAAATTTCGCGTAAATGCGTTCCGCCAGGGCGGCATCGGTGATGACGTTTTGTCCCACGTCAATCACCGTGGCGCCCGGCCGGATGTATTCGCTGGTGATCATTGCTGCGCGCCCCATGGCGGCTACGATGATGTCCGCGCGGCGGACAACTTCCGGCAGGTCGCGCGACTTGGAATGGCAAATCGTAACGGTGGCGTGGGCGTGCATCAGGAGCAGCGCCATGGGCTTGCCAACAATGTCGCTGCGGCCGAGGACGACGGCGTTCGCACCCTGGATCGGAATGTCGTAGCGGCGCAGGATTTCCATGCAGCCCGCCGGCGTGCACGCCACAAGCGCAGACTGGCCAGCCACGAGCTTTCCCACGTTGACGGGGTGAAAACCGTCCACGTCCTTGGCGGGACTTACAGCCTCGAGAATTCGCTTGGCGGCGATTTGAGGCGGCAGCGGCATCTGCACCAGGATGCCGTCCACGTCGTCCCGGCGATTCAGCTCATCGACGACGGCCAGCAACTCTTCCGTCGTGATGGTAGCCGGCGGAGTGATCAGGAAACTTGCCAGGCCGAGCTTGCCGCACGCGGCAATTTTGGTCTTCACATAGAGCTGCGAAGCGGGATTTTCGCCGACGAGAACGGCCGCAAGCCCCGGGCGGATGCCGCGCGTCGCGAGCTGGGCGATTTCGCCCGCGAGCTCCGCGAAGACCTGGTCGCGAATCTTGTTGCCGTCGAGGATGCGTGCGGTCATGCGGCTCGTCTCAGTGGAATCATTTCCGGACCCTGCGGTCTGAATCATAGCATATGCAAAATTGGGGCCAGCGGGAGTCCAGTCAGAGGCAAGAATCCTTTGTTAGTTGCCAGGTACTCTGCTAGCATCCGGCTCAATCACCCAAGGAGGTGCTTATGGCCGTGCTTAGACGGATCGGTCCGGGCTCTGCCCTTAAGGTTGGCGCAGTTTTGCATGCGATCATCGGGCTCATTGTGGGGCTCTTTGCAAGCATTTTGGCGCTTGTGGGAAGCCCCCTAGTCAATTCCGCAACCCGCTGTCCTCTGCTGGGAGCCCACTGTCCTCTGCTGGGCAGAGGCGTGGGAGTGGCGGCAATCATCATATTCCCGATCGTGTACGCGATCGTGGGAGGAATCGTCTCGGCGCTCTCCGCACTGATCTATAACCTGGTGGCGGGCTGGGTTGGCGGAATCGAAGTAGATATCAGCTGAGGCCCGCGCGCTGATTTAGGCCACTGGCCCTCGATGACCGACCACCTCTCCGGTCATGAATCCTTTGTGTTTCCCAAGCATCCCAATTGCAGGTGAACTGCGATGGCCTTGTTGGAAAGCAGCGGTAACCGCAAGGAACTGGAAAACGAGGCGCGGATGGCCGGGCGGCTGCCGCCGGGGCAGTCGCTGACGCTGAAGTGGCCGGTGCTGCACTCCGGGAGCGTGCCGCAATTCGATCCTGCCGCGTGGGACTTCAAGATATCCGGCGAGGTGGAGGAGCCGGCGCGGCTCTCGTGGGAAGAATTCCGCGCGCTTCTGCAGACGGAAGTCACTTCGGATTTTCATTGTGTGACGCGCTGGAGCCGGCTGGATAACCGCTGGAGGGGCGTCCTCTTCACGGAGGTGATGAAATTGGTGAAGCCAAAACCTGCGGCGCGGTTTGCGCTGGTGTTAGCCGAGGAGGGCTACACGTCGAACGTGCCGCTCGATGACCTATTGCGGCGGAATGTGCTGTTTGCGTTCGAGCACGACGGCGCGCCGCTCGCGCCCGAGCACGGCGGTCCGCTGCGGCTGGTGGTGCCGCACCTCTACGCATGGAAAAGCGTGAAGTGGGTGCGCGGATTCACACTGCTGGATCACGACCAACTGGGATTCTGGGAGCGGAACGGCTACCACGCGCATGGCGACCCGTGGAAAGAGCAACGCTACTCGAGCCGCTAGGGGTAGAGACGTGGCAGCATGCCCCCGATTCTCAGGCTATATCGAGAACCCGATTTAGGGAACCCACCGCGTACTTCCAAGCGAGGTAGTAAGCGATCAGGGCAATGGGGGCGGCAATCGGGAATGCGTGCGTGGCAAAGCCGGGGATCGAGAAATCGAGGATACGCATGAGCAGAAAGCCGAGCGGGCCGAGCAGAATCGGCAGTGAGGCGCCGTGGAAGCCGATGGAGAAACGCGAGCGCGAGCGCAGAGCGACGAAGAGCATGTTCCAAACGCCCCACAAGTTGGGCACCACCGCCATGGGGAACACGATCACGCGTTCCACAGGGACGGGGAAATTATAGACATAACGCAGGATGCAATAACCGGTCATGATGACCAGCAAGAATATCGTAGGCACGACGATTCCTGCCATGTACGCGCGAAGATAGATGTGCCGATTCATGGAACCTCCTACTTCACAAGTGGTAGAGCAATGCCGGGATGACCCCGGGAAAAACGATAAGCAGAGCGCCCAGAATCGCGGCCAGCGCCCAGTCGAACCACGGGACACGCACCGGCTGCTGGCTGAGTTTTTGCAGCATCTCCGGCCACAAATCGCGGCGGAGTTCGGTGTCCGCGACCGGAGCGATGGACTGCTTGAGAAGCTCTTTGACTTCTTTCTCGCCCTGTTCTTTCATTTTTTTCCACCCAATGGCACAGCCAAGGAGCTGAGTTTCTTGCGCAACATGCGCACGGCTCGAAAGACGCGAATCTTCACCAGCGCGGCGGAGATGCCCATAGCCTCCGCGATTTTGTCGTACGGCTCTTCTTCAATCAGCGCGAGCGTCGCCACCAGGCGATACCTTGCCGGGAGCTGGCGAAAAGCTTGACGAACCCGCTCGCGAGTCTCGCGCTGGACCGCGGGATCCGGCATCGCTTGGCTTGCGAGATCATCCGGAAGCTCGGTTTCCTGCCGCGCATGGCGCAAATGGTCCAAAGCGGCGTTTGTCGCGATTCGGCGCGCCCAGCCTGCGAAATTGCCCGCGGGATCGAACCGCGAGCGCGCCCGGTAGATGCGCCAGAAAGTTTCCACAGTAAGATCCTCGGCAATGCCGTGGTCGCGGACGATGCGCACGATCCAGCCGTGGACGTCCTTGTGGTGCTGCTGGAAAAGCGCCTCGAACGCTTCCAATTCGCCCGCCGCGAACCGTTTAAGCAGTTCCATCTGCGCTCTCTATCTTGTCTTACTGGTTTTTAGGACCCCTGGTTACAATTTGTTTTCACGATTTTCCGCAAACGTCAGATTTGAAATCCGTTCGTAGAAAGAACGCCCGGGCCGATGATGCGCCCGGGCGACTCGTTCCGATGGATGGCGAGATAAACTCGCCGCTGCAACGGCTGTTAATAGATGTCGTACTGCTCCCAGTGGAGGGTGGCGTCGGATTGAATGATGACGTGCTTGTGCGTGTTTTGCTCGAGCTCGTCAATCAGCATGGATTCGCGGGTCTTGAGGGCCTTGGCGATTTCCGGGTGAACGCGCAGGGTGAGGTTCACGTCCTCTTGCTCGCCGGCCATCTTGCGCGCTTCCGCCTGAATTTCGTAGCAGAGCGTGGGGATGGATTTGACCATGCCCGAGCCGGTGCAATAGGGGCAAGGCTGGCAGAGGACGCGCTCGAGGGCCTGCTTGGTGCGTTTGCGCGTGATGCAAACAAGGCCGAATTCGTTGAACGACAGCGCCTTGGAAGGCGCCTTGTCCTGATCGAGGGCCTGCTGCAAGGCGGAGAGAACTTTTTCGCGGTTGCGGCGCTCCTCCATGTCAATGAAGTCCACGACGATGATGCCGCCGAGGTCGCGCAAACGAATTTGGCGGACAATTTCCTTCACGGCTTCGACGTTGGTTTTGACGATGGTGTCTTCGAGACGCGTGGAGCCCTTGCCGACGTATTTCCCGGTGTTGACGTCAATGGCCACGAGCGCTTCGGTGTGGTTGATGACGATGTAGCCGCCGGATTTGAGCCAGACCTTGGGGCGCAGCGCCTTGTCAAGTTCGTGCTGGATGCCAAACTCTTCGAAGATCGGCGTTTCCTTGGTGTACAACTTGATGCGATTCACCAGCTTGGGCTGGAAGCGGTTCACGAATTCGACGATCTTGCTGTATTCCTCTTCGTTGTCGATCCAGATGGAGGTGTATTCATCATTGACGTAGTCGCGGAGGATGCGCTCGACGAGGTTGAGATCACGATGGAGCAAATTGGGAGCCTTGCGCTCGTCGTTGCGGTGCTTGATCTGGTTCCAGGTGTTGCCGAGGAACTCGATGTCGGCGCGAATCTCATCGTCGGTGGCTTCACCGGCGGCCGTGCGGACGATGAAGCCGCCTGGATAGCTGGCGTTCGCTTCACCGACCAACCGGCGCAAGCGCGAGCGATTGTCCGCCGCGGCGATTTTGCGCGAAACTCCGATGTGATTCACCGTGGGCATGTAAACCAAATAGCGGCCCGGGAGCGCGACGTGACTTGTGATGCGCGCGCCCTTCTTTCCCAGCGGCTCTTTGGCGATTTGGACGACGATGTCTTGCCCGGCCTTGAGCATTTCCGAGATGAGCTGCGGCCGGCGCGGTGGACCGCTGCGATGTTGACTCGGGCCGCCCTGCGGGCGCCGTTCGAAGCGCTGCGGAGGTCGTCCGTCGCGCTGCGGGGGACGTTCGTCGCGACGAGGAGGACGTCCTCCCCGGCCCCGGTCGCGGCCGCCGCGATCGGGCCGCTGGAAACGTGAACGAGGATTGCCGCCGATGCGGGCGGAATCGCGCGGACGATCGTCGCGAGGCCGCTCGCTGCGAAATTCAGCGGGACGCGAGGAATCGCGAGGAGCGCGAGTCTCGCCCGGCAAGAGCAGGTCGTCCTCCGCGCCGGGGATCGCGGCGGGCGATGTTCCACCGGGTGCGGCTTCGACGAGCTCGCGTTCAGCTTGTCCAACGGATGCAATGGCTTCGTTGTGGGCTGCGTCCGCCTCTTCCTCGTGGGTCATCTCCGCTGCGTCTTCTTCCGAAGAGGGCTCGGCGGTGCGAATGGCCTCCGTCTCGTCTTCGCGGATTTCCTCTTCGTGAACTTCGTCTTCGTGAATCTCGTCTTGGTGAGCGTCCTCTTCGGCTCCGTTCTCCTCCTCGAAGACGGCGCCACCGGCGGAAGCATCGGCCTCGGCCTCCGCTTGTGTCTCCTCATGTTTGGCTTCGGCGAGCTGTGAGGCGAGCGCAGCGACTTGCTCGTCACTGAGATCGGACTCCGGACGAGATGAAGTAAAACTCGCCGTGGGGAGCTGAGTAGCTAACTCCTCCACATCCGCAGCGGGAGCTGAAGACTCTATGGTTCCCTCCGGCAGTTCTTGAGCTTGCGCGGGAGCAGCCTCGGCACCAGCGTCGGCCAGGACCCAGCTTGGGAGACGCGGGAAGGCGCGCTGCGCCGTCCCGGTGGCATCTGTGGCCTGTGGAGCGGCGGATTCGGCATTCTGCTCGCGCAATTCGCTTGGCGATGGCGTCGGCTCGTCCGGTGGGAGCATCGTCGCCGGCGTCTTGCCGCGATATTTTGCCAGGGACTCCCCGGGAAGAAGGATCTGTTCTTCGCCCGTGTCCGGCGGCGCTGAAAACCGCGGGGGCTCCGGCCCACGCGGGTCGCGGTTGCGTTGGTCGAATCCTCGCTGATCGGGCGCGGATCCACGTTGATCAAACCTGCGGGAATCTTGCCCTTGCGGCGAAGCGTACTTCGAGGGCGGGAGGTTGCGTCCATGATCCGGACGGCGTCCACCGCGCCCGCGTCCTCCGCGGCGTCCAAAGCGGCCGGGTCCACCGCGATCATCACCGTGGCGCGGGTTGGAGCCAGAGTTCTGGCCGCTGCGATTCCGGTCGAAGTCATTGCGCGGAGAGAAACCAGGCTGCGGCTGCGTGCCGGTACCGGCGGCGTACTCGCTGGGCTGCGCATCCGGCTGGGACTCGGCCGCCGGAACATCTTCGCCCGAGGTTGCGCCAGCGTGTTCCATCTCGGCGCTGAATTCTTCCTGAGGCTCGGCGGCGGGCTGAGCTTCGCCTTCCGACAGTGCCGGCAGGGCGGGCGGCTCGGGTGCAATCGCGTGGGATTCCGAGTGCGTCCCAGCCGGTTCGTAGTCTTCCAAGTTCTCGAAAACGTCGCTGACGTAAAGGAAGGCGTCGCCGTCCAGGCCGATATCCACGAAGGCCGACTGCATGCCGGGCAGCACGCGTGTCACACGGCCTTTGTAGATGCTTCCGACGAGCGCGAATTCATTCTCGCGCTCGATGTAAATTTCGACTAACTGACCTTCATCCAGAATCGCGACTCGCCGCTCGTGGGCGGGTGCGGAGATAACCAATTCTTTCGCCATGAAAGCTCCTTCTCAAGGGCGGCCCCGACCGGGTCGGGGCCGGCACTGTGCGTAATCCCGGCAGGGCCGGAATCATCGGGACGCATCGCCGCAGATGCTTTCCCGGCGTTGGCTTGAGCCCATGTCAGGGGTGACCGCGAAGCGGTCAACTCGATGGGGGTTCGCTCCGAAGAGATCGGAGCCTTAGCCAGACACACCTCAGCGGGTGCGGCTTGGCGTTCGAAGCCGGAGGGGAAACGCTTCCTCATGCTATTGTGGCAAGACCGTCGCCACGGGATTGCCGGGCGAACGGCGGACGATACAATCCTCACTCGTAATTTCCTAGCCGCAGCCGCTCCCTCAAACCAGTGCGGTCCGCGAAACCGGCGGCAAGCTCAGTTGACGAAGCGGCGGAGCCGCACATTCATCACCAAGCCAATCGCCAAAAAAACAAACAGCGTGGCCGAACCCCCGTAGCTCATGAGCGGCAGCGGGATACCGGTGACCGGCATAGCGCCGATGACCATGGCCACGTTCACCAAAACATGAAACCCTAGCGCTGCCGCAACGCCCATGACCAGAAACATTCCGGCGCGATCTTTCGCGCGCTGTCCATTCTGCACCAAACGTAGAAGGAGCGCCATATACAGTCCCAGGGCCAGCAGCACGCCCTTGAATCCCTGTTCTTCCGCCCACGCCGACATGATGAAATCCGAGTAACGGACGGGGATGTAACCCAGTTGATTCTGACTGCCGTTGCCAAACCCCTTGCCCCAGAACCCGCCGGAACCTACGGCAATCTTTGACTGCAAGAGCTGATAGCCGGAACCTTTTGCGTCGTCTTCCGGGTGCAGGAAGGAGGTGATTCTTTCCCTCTGATACGGCTTGAGGATATGCCGGCTCACCGGGGGATAGAATACCGCCCCGACCAGCAAGATTCCCCCCAGCGAAAACACAGCCGCGTGTTGCCACTGCAAACCCGCCAGAAAATAACCCACAACCAACATGGGCATCAGCACCAGCGCCGTGCCCAGATCAGGCTGCTTCAGTATCAAGCCCAGTGGAATGCCTACCAATATACCGGCCTTGACCAAATCGCGAAAACCAAGCTCATCCGTGCGCACTTCCGCGAAGAAGCGTGCCAGCACAATGATTATAATCAATTTGACCAATTCCGACACCTGCAGAAGTTCTCCAATGACCGGGATGAAGAGCCAGCGCTTGGCGCCGAAATGGGTGTGTCCGAAGAGAAGAACGGCGATGAGAGTCGAGACGCCGACGAGGTAGAGAATGGGCGCCTGGTCGAGGATGAGGTGATAGTCGAGACGCGAGAGCGCGAACATCAGAACAAAGCCGATGACAAGCCAGCGGACCTGCTTCATGTGCATGCCGGCCAGACTGGTGCCGTGCGTGGCGGAATAGATTTCAACGACGCCAACGGCGCAGATGGCGGCAAGGATGGCCAGCAGCCACCAGTCGTAATCACGAACTCCGGGTGCGTCGTTCATTGAGACTCTTTCATTCTGCGAGGGGCCGTACCGCGGAGGCCGAGTTTCACGGTTGAGCACCTACTGCTGCGGCCCCCGGAGGCACTGTGACTGCCTCTTCCTCGGTCTTCATTGCCACCGGTCGAGGATCCCTTTTTGCAATTGTCTTGGGCTCTGTGCCGCCGTCGAAACCAGGCCTCTTGTCCTCGGCCGTGTACACGCCCTGTGTCTTCTTGTCTTTCTTGTCGTAATACATCTTGATCACGTCGCGCACGACCGGCCCCGCCGCTTCGCCACCGTGTTTTCCGCTTTCCTGTACCAACACGGCGACAACAATCTCCGGGTTGCGCCGCGGCGCATATCCGACAAACCAAGCGTTGTCTTCGAATCTCTTCTGTTTTCCGAACTTCTCGCGTGTGGAGTATCCAATCACCTGGGCAGTACCCGACTTTCCACTGAATTCGATGCCGGGAAGCCGCAGGGCCGCTCCGGTGCCGCCTTCATTCACGACTCCATACAGTCCATCCGTCACCTTTGCAACGGTCGCTTCGGAAATGTGGAACCTCTCTTCGCCGACGCTCTGGGCACTCTTGATTAAGTGCGGCTGCTTGAAGATTCCGCCCATGGCAATCCCGCCAACCATTCGGGCAAGTTGCAATGGCGTGGTGGTTACAGCACCCTGGCCCGTGGATACCGAAATCGTCTCACCCGCGTACCACTTGCGATGGAAGGCTCTCTCGACCCACTCTTGCGAAGGCATTAACCCTGGCTCTTCCGATGGAAGATCAATGCCGGTCTTGTGTCCAAGACCCAGGTTGCTTCCGTAGTAGGAAAGGCGGTCAATTCCTAGCCGCATTCCCACGTTGTAAAAAAAAACGTCGCATGATTCGAGGATCGCTTTGCGCAGATCCACCACGCCGTGAGATTTTTTGCCGTAAACCCAGCACTTGAATTGCCGCCCATAAAACGTTCCGTAGCCCGGGCAATACGTCGTGAAGTTCTCCGGTGGGACTTTATCCTCCAACATCGCCGTTGCTGTAACGATCTTAAAAACTGACCCAGGAGCAAGCTGAGCCTGGATCGCGCGATTCAACAAAGGCTTTTCGATATCTTCATTGAGGTTCTTCCATTCGTCTCCAGAAATGCGCACGGCAAAGTCGTTCGGATCGGGCGCGGGGTGGCTGACCATCGCAAGCACTTCGCCCGTGCGCGGATCCAGCGCAACCACGGCGCCTGGACGCGCCCCGAGCGATTGCTCGGCGACCCGCTGCAGGTCGTAGTCAATCGTCAATTGAATCTGCTTCCCCGGAATCGCTTCCTGTTCGGCGAGGTGGCCCTTTTCCTTTCCGACACTATCCACTATGACGCGGCGCATGCCGTCCGTGCCCATCAACAAATCGTTGTACTGGCGCTCGAGGCCACTCTTACCCGCGATGTCGCCGGGGCGCAATTTGCCATTGCTCGCTTCGATTTGCTGCTCGCTGACTTCCCCGACGTACCCGCCGGCGTGCGACATGAATCCCCCCGGCAGGTATCGCCGGCGGTGAACCATTAGCATTTCAAGCACAGGAATATCGCCGCGGTGGGATTCAATAAAGGCCACGTCGGCCTTCGAAGCTTCGGGCTTGATGATGATGGGCTGAAATTTCGCCAGGTTCTTCGTAGTGCCCAGTTGGTTCTTCAGATCAGCAAGCGGGATGCTCAGACCATCGGCGACTTGGGAAAGATACTTCTCTACCTGGGCGGGGTCGTCGCGGAGGAGCAGGACGCTGAAGGAGGGATAGTTGTCCACCAGGACGCGGCCGTCCCGATCCAGCATGCGCCCGCGCGGCGCGATGATGGGAATCGAGCGGACGCGATTGCGCTCCGCGAGCTGCGTATATTTTTCGGAATCAATGACCTGGAGTTTCCAGAAGCCGAGGAGCAGGAGCCCGATCATTCCGACGATAACGTAGGAAGCGACCGCCAGCCGCGTTTGCGGCAACCGATTATCGTTGCGAAACCAGTAAGACACCGTGACCCCGCGCGCGAGCTGCGCATTTTTCTGAAGGCCGACATGGCCAGCTCCGGATCATCCGGAACGTGCCCCGCAACCATCGGGGCTTGCTCGCGTCACGCCAAATTTTCTGGAGCGGCTCCGGAAACTTCCTTGCAAGGTCCCAGGCAAGTCCAAGCAAAGTTGAGAATGGCCGCTCATCCCCCGCTATGTTGCCGCAGCGAAAGTGCTGTCAACGCTAGCACTTGGGTCTGAGCCGCGCAAGCTGCCCCCTCGTACAGGTTGCTTTCCCACCACTTGGGCTGAAGGTGGCGTGAACTCCGGGGATTGTCCTTGGATTGCGTGACCGCGAAGCGGTCAACGCTTGCCGCGGCACGCTCCGGCACGTTATCTTAGCCGGTCTTCACATATGACAAAGCAACAGGCAAAGCCGCTGCGGCTGGCGCTCATCGGTATGTCGGGGGCCGGCAAGAGCTTTTGGACGAAGAAGTTAGCTGTTGCCGGGTGGGCCACACTTTCCTGCGACGACCGCATTGAGGACCGCCTCCGGCCGCAATTGGCTGCGCAAGGCCATGCCGGGATTGGCGGCGTGGCTGCCTGGATGGGCTGGCCCGACAGCCCGCATTATGCCCAACGAGAAGCCCAGTATCTTGCGGCGGAGATCGCCGTGATCGAGGAAACGCTTAGCGGATTGGAAGCGCGCCCCGAGCGTGGGTTGGTCCTGGACACGACGGGCAGCGTGATTCACGCCGGCGAGAAGGCCTGCCAGAGGCTGCGGAGGCTGATGACGGTTGTCTATCTCGCTGCATCGATGGAAGAGCAGCGGCTCCTGATTGACCGTTACTTGACCGATCCGAAACCGGTGCTGTGGCGCGGAACGTTTCGGCCTCATCCCGGAGAAACGCCTCTCGACACAGTCCGGCGTTGTTACCCTGTGCTCATCGCGGAGCGAAGGTCCAAGTACGAAGCCCTGGCGCATGGCACGATCCCCATGCGCGCGCTGCGGGATGCTTCGCTTGACGCCGCGGCGTTCTTGTCTTTGATTGAGAGGGAGCGGAGGGGGCAAGAGGCTGGAGGCGCGTTCTGAGAGCTGACACAGAACGCGTTCGCGGGAGTATCGGAGATCGATGAAATATCGAAGCACGAAGCAGCAGTGTCCGGAAGTGACGCTGCGCGAGGCGTTGCTGCAGGGGCTTGCGCCGGACGGCGGATTGTACGTTCCGGAGTCGATCCCGCGACTGCGTGGGGATTCTGTTGCGAGGCAGGAATCTCGGGCGATCGCCGATCTGGGGTTCGATGTGATGAGCCCATTTGCGGATGGGGAGATTTCGGAGGACGATTTCCGCAGGATATTGCGGGAGGCGCTAAACTTTCCCGCGCCGCTCGTCACGCTCTCACCGGGGCTCCATGTGCTCGAGCTGTTCCATGGCCCGACGCTGGCCTTCAAGGACTTCGGTGCGCGAACGCTGGCACGGCTGATGGGGTATTTTGCGCGCGGGGCTTCCGACCCGCTTACGGTGCTCGTGGCCACCAGCGGCGATACGGGCAGCGCGGTGGCGCATGGTTTTCTTGGCGTGCCCGGAATTCGCGTGGTGATCCTGTATCCTGCAGGGCGCATCAGTGAAGCGCAGGAAAAGCAGTTCACCACATTGGGCGAGAACATCACCGCCCTGGAGGTGGCTGGCGCGTTTGATGATTGCCAGCGGCTGGCCAAGCAAGCGTTTGCGGATGCGGAGCTCAACCGCCGCGTGCGGCTGACGTCCGCCAACTCGATCAACATCGGACGGCTGCTGCCGCAGATGCTCTACTACTTTGCGGGAGTGGGTCAGCTTGCCGATCGCGCTTTGCCCGTGGTCGTGAGCGTTCCGAGCGGCAACTTCGGGAATCTCACCGCCGGTCTGATCGCCAAACGCATGGGCTTGCCGATCGCGCAATTCGTGGCGGCGACAAATATGAACGACGTCGTGCCCGAGTATCTGCGCAGCGGAAGTTTCTTGCCGCGCGCCTCGCAGCACACGCTGTCGAATGCCATGGACGTGGGCAACCCGAGCAATTTCGCGCGCATGACCTACCTCTACGCGAACGATTTGCAGGCCATGCGGCACGAAATTTGGGGCTGCGGCTTCTCCGATGAGGAGACGCTGCACGCGATGAAGTCCATTCATGAGCGGTTTGGGTATCTGGCGGATCCGCATACGACGGTCGGGATTCTCGGCTTCGAATCGTTTCGGAAGCAGCACAGCTCCCCGTGCCAGGGGATCGTCCTGGCCACCGCGCATCCCGCGAAGTTTCCCGACGTGGTCGAGCGAGCCACGGGAGTCACACCGCAGTTGCCGGTGCGGCTCGCGGCGTACCTCAACCGGCAGAAAAAGTCGCGGCCAATTTCCAGCAGCTTTGCGGAGTTCAAGGAATTCCTGATAGGGTAAGCTAGGCGGTCTGCGAAGGGAGGTGTTTCATGGCGAGCAAGAAGGTCATTGCGGTCGTGGGAGCGACCGGGGCGCAGGGAGGGGGCCTGGTGCGGGCCATCCTGAACGATCCGAGCGGTGGCTTCGCCGCGCGTGCCCTCACACGGGACGTAAACTCAAGGAAGGCGAACGAGCTGGCCAAACTCGGCGCACAGGTTATTGCGGCGGATGCGAACGACCTCGAAAGCCTCAAGCAGGCGTTTGAAGGTGCCCACGGTGCGTACTGCGTCACGTTTTTCTGGGAACACTTTTCGCCCGAGAAGGAGCTGGCCCAGGCAAGCGGAATGGCTCAGGCCGCGAGGCACGCGGGATTGCAGCACGTCATTTGGTCCACGCTGGAGGACACGCGTAAGTGGGTGCCGCTGAGCGATGACCGCATGCCCACGCTGATGGGCAAGTATAAGGTGCCGCACCTCGATGCCAAGGGCGAGGCCGACCGCGAATTCACCGAGCTCGGCGTGCCGACGACGTTTCTGCTGACATCGTTCTACTGGGATAACTTCATCCACTTTGGAATGGGGCCAAAGAAAGGCCCGGACGGCAAGCTGGCGATCACCCTGCCCATGGGAGACAAGAAACTTCCAGGGATTGCCGCGGAAGACATCGGCAAATGCGCTTACGGAATCCTCAAGAAGGGCCGCGAACTCATCGGCAAAACCGTGGGCATCGCCGGGGAGCACCTGACCGGGGCAGGGATGGCCGTGGCCTTCACGAAGGCGATTGGACAGGAAGTGCGCTACAAAGAGGTGACGCCGCAGGTGTACCGTGGCTTCGGTTTTCCCGGCGCCGAAGATCTCGGAAACATGTTTCAGTTCATGCGCGATTTCGAGAAGGACTTCTGCGGCGCGCGCGACCCGGACGCCACCCGTTCCTTGAACCCCGCACTGCAAACCTTTGAGATGTGGCTAGCGCGGAACAAGGGGCGCATTCTCCTGGAGCCGAGCGCAGCCAGCGCCTGACGGACGCCGGCGGTGCTCGCGCGTTCCGCTGGATAGCAGCGGCGGCACCAAATCCTATCCCACACCAAGGCTGCGGATTTTCGCGACGATCTCTTGCGGTGAACCTGTCACGTCCACGGTGAAAGCCTCTTCCGGCTCCTCGAGGTCGGCGAATTGGCCGGCGAGGATTTTGTCCGTGGCAAAATGCCCGTGCCTCATCCGCAAGCGCTCTTGGATGAGGTCGTAGGAGCCCTTCAAGTAGACGATCCGCAGACCAGGAACGGAGAGCCGCTCGCGGTAGATGCGCTTGAGAGCCGAGCAGGCGAGAACGACGTTCCGATTCTCAGAGTTCCAGCGCAACATCGCATCCCGAATCGCATCGAGCCACGGAAGGCGGTCGGCATCGTCGAGAGGAATGCCGTGCCTCATCTTCTCGACGTTGGCAAGCGGGTGGAACCGGTCACCGTCGAAAAAGTCCCAGCCGAGCTGCGCGGCCAGCAAAGTGCCGATCGTTGTCTTACCCACTCCGGTGGTTCCCATCAGCAATACGATCACGGCGGCTCCGAATCCGAAAACAGGTGATGGCTAGGAAGGTTTGCGGAGGCGGTCGAGGAGAAGAAAGAGAGCGACGGCGACGCCGGCATTCACCGCCGCAGCGATCCCGAGCTTCATGGTAAACCAAGCCTCAGGCTGTTCCAGAAGCAGCCGTTTGACCAGCGCGACGACGCCCTGATGCAACGCAAAGAAGACGAAGGTTAGCGCGAAGCGGCTTGCGGGGTGCTCCGTGTCCAGCCGGCCGCCGATCGACGACGCCAGATAGCCCACAATGGTTTTGGCGATCCCGTACAGGCCGAACTTCGTGTGGCTGAGGTTGTCTTGCAGCAGGCCAATCACCATGCCAAGCAGCAAGCCCGTCGAGGGATTGCGGCGGCTGAGGCCGAAATACATCGTCACCAGGAGTGGCAAGTCCAGCAGCTCCGCGCTCAAGAAATACTTGCGCAGGAAGAGCTGCAGGACGAGCGCCGCGATCACCGCCGCCACGACTGCGCCGGAGCGGAATTTGTGCACTTCGATGTGTGCTTCGGCGCGAGCGGAAATGTCGTACGTATCGCTCATGGCTTCGGCGCCCCTGCGGGTTCGCCTTTAACCGGACCTGTACCAGTTGCGGGTTGCGTTTCTTTCTTCAACTCGAGCGGTCTTAGCGAGAGAAGCACGATGACTTCTTCGAGGCGATTGAGCTGCGCGGCCGGGCGGACGCGGACGATCTTGAAGGCATTGCCCTTTTGCGTTTCCACCGAGACGATTGTCCCGACCGAAAGGTCCTTCGGAAAAATGCGGTCCATGCCGCTGGTCACCGCGTGGTCACCCACGTTCACTGTCTCTTCGCTCATAACGTATTTCATGTCCAGCAGCGGTTCGCCCATGCCGCGCACGGGGCTCTGGATGCGCGAATCGGCGAGCAGGGTGTCCACGCCGCTATCCTTGTCGGTGATCAGGAGCACTTGAGATACATCGCGAAAGGTCTCGACGACTTTGCCAGCCACGCCGTCCGGCGTGATCACTCCCATGTTTCGCCGCACGCCGTCGCGCTCGCCACGGTCGATGTAGATGGTCTGGCTGGCGGCGTCCGCGCTCCCGCCAATCACCCGTGCCGGAAGCATAGGCACATCCGCATGCGCCTGTCGGAAATGCAGCAGGGCGGCCAAGCGGTCGCCTTCCCGGGCCCGGCTCTGCAGCGTGCTCACCTGGATTTTCAAGTCGTCAATGTCTTTGCGGAGCTGCTGGTTTTCTCGTGTCGCGCCGCGCAGGGCGAAGTAGTTGTTCCACGTGCCGCGAATTTTCTGGGCACCCCAGCTGCCCGCGCGTTCAAATGGAGAAATCACCGCCACAGTCCAGACGCGAATGAGCCGGCCCTGGCGCTCGCGCCGGATCTGCACGGCGAGCAACAGGATCTGCGCGACGACAACAACCGCCAACAATACCAGCGAGCGGTGGCGAGAGGGGATGGCGACCATTCTTAAGTAACCCGTAATCCGTGGCCGGTGGCCAGCAATTCGTGATTGTTGACGAGCGACTGTTCTCAAGTCCCTGAGCGTCGTCTCTAATCGATGCAGACCTGGCGCAGGAGCTTGAAATCGCTGAGCATCTTGCCGGTGCCGAGCACGACGGAGGCGAGCGGATCGTCGGCGATCGAAACTGGCAGGCCCGTCTCCTCGCGAATACGCTTGTCGAGATTCTTGAGCAGCGCGCCGCCGC
>JBGPGF010000020.1:0-23549 GCA_041483755.1 Terriglobia bacterium
GCGGAGCATGTCCCGGTTCAAGAAAGACAGCTCGTCCGGACCCAGCGTGAATTCCACCGTCTTCGTCTCGCCCGGATCAAGCGCGACGCGGCGAAAACCGCGGAGTTCCTTGACCGGCCGGGTGACGGAACTGACTTCGTCACGGATGTAGAGTTGCGCAACTTCCTCTCCGCGGACAGCGCTTGTGTTTCTTACTTCCACGGAGACCTTTGTTTTGCCCTCGGGTCCGATGGAATCCGGTGAAACGCGCAGGTTTTCGTACTTAAAGGTCGAGTAGCTCAAACCCCAGCCGAATGGAAAGAGCGGCAGCGTCGTGGAGCCCAGGTATTCACGCTTCGCCGACGGTTTTTGGTAGTAGTAGTCGGGCAACTGGCCAACGGAGCGCGGCACGGTGATGGGCAATCTGCCGCCGGGATTATAGTCGCCGAAGAGAACGTCAGCAGCGGCGGTCCCACCTTCCTGTCCCAGATACCATCCTTCGAGGATGGCCGGGACGCTTTCCGCAATGTAGTTGATGGAATTGGGACGGCCATGGAGCAAAAACACTACAACCGGCTTGCCGGTCGCCAGCATCGCTTTCACCAGATCGTCTTGATTGCCAAGCAAGTCGAGATCGTCGCGGTCGCCCGGGTGGTTGACGGCCCACGCTTCCCGTGAAGTCTGCTCGTTGCCGCCTACAGCAAGGATGATGATGTCCGCTTTGTTGGCGGTCTTCACCGCGTCTTCAATGCGCTTCGCATTCAATGCGGGATCGCCGAGGACGACTTTGTCGGCATTCCAGTCCGGCAGGGTCTCGGTGATCTTGCAGCCTTCGGCGTAGAGAACGTCGGCGCTCTTTCCAACCTTGTCTTTGATTCCCTGCAAAATGCTGACGCCGCGGCCCGGATTGTCGCTGTAGCCGCCCAGATGAACCTCGGCGGCGTTTGGACCGATCACGGCGATGCGTTTGTATTTTGATTTGTCCAGCGGAAGGAGATGGCCTTGATTCTTCAGCAAGATAATGGCTTCATGCGCGGCTTTGAGTGCGAGCTGCTGATGCTCCGGGCTATTGGTCATTTTTTCCGCGGCGTCGGGATCCACGAAGGGATTGTCGAACATCCCGATGAGAAACTTCACTCGCAGAAAGCGCGAGACCGCGCGGTCCACGTACGATTCCGCGACCTTTCCTTCGCGGATTTGATCGATCAAGGTGGGAAACGCCTCAACGAAGGGCAGTTCCACATCCACACCGGACTCCAGGGCCAGCTTGGCAGCGGCTTCGTTGGAAGCAACAATGTGATGGACCCTGATCAACTCGGCGATGCCGAAGTAGTCCGAAACCACGACGCCATCGAAACCCCATTCGCGGCGAAGAATGTCATCCAGCAAATGCTTGTTGCTGTGGGATGGAATGCCGTCGATTTCGTTGTAGGATGGCATGAAGCTCTGAATGTGGCCCTCTTTGACGACGGCCTCAAATGGTTTCAGGAAATATTCGCGGATCACGCGCTCGGAGTAGTTGCCCGGCCCCACATTGGTTCCGCCCTCCGGCTGTCCATGCACGGCGAAATGTTTGGCGGTGGCCATCACATGCGCTCGGTCAATAAACGGTCCGGTTCCCTGGAAACCCAGAACCGCAGCGACTCCGATGCGCGAAGTAAGGTAGGGATCCTCGCCGTAAGTTTCTTCGGTGCGGCCCCAGCGCGGGTCGCGAGCCAGGTCCAGCACCGGCGCGAGACACTGCTGCGCGCCGCGCGCGCGAACTTCCGCCGCGGTGGCGGAAAAGACGTCGTGAACCAGCCCCGGATCCCACGTCGAAGCCAATGCGATCGCCTGCGGATAGGACGTGCCCTTCGGCGCAACATGCCCGTGGAGACATTCTTCATGATAGAGTACGGGAATTCCGAGGCGGGTGTTGTCCCTCAGCCACTTTTGCATGGTGTTGGTGAATTCGGCCATTTCGCGCGGCCCCTTGCCCTCGCTCGGCCGCGACATTTCTCCTATGCCGTATTTCAAAAGGACCGCGGCGCGCTCCGGCAAAAACGCTCTTTTCTCATCAACGAAAAGCGCTTTTGGATCAGGGAAAAACTGACGGTTTTCCCACACCCCTTCCAACTGCGCGATTTTCTCTTCTAGAGTCATGCGAGAAAGCAGATCCGCGACCCGCTGCTCGACGGACAGCTTCGCATCGCGGTAGGGAGGAACAGTCTGCGCGCGGGCGCTGAGGCACAAAAAACACGAAATTGCGGCGAACAAAACCGTGATTGCCGCAAAGCGAATTCGGGGACTGCGCATCATAGGGGCCTCCGGAGTGAAATGCTTGGCCTTGCAATCTGGCAGGCGCGTGGTACTCTAGCACGTCCGTTAACGTACACGTCAAGGAGTTTTGCTTCTTACATCCACCCGATCGAACCTGGACACCGTTCGCGCCGAACTCGGCAATCTTCAAATCCTGGGAAACTGCGCGGGGCACGCGAACGGCCAAGCCGGCCCCGGAGTTTTTGGAACAAGTCTGGGGCGCCATCCTGGAACAAACCCTGAGGGAACCTCACCCGCGGGCAAGGCGTCTGGCCGCCATGGGGTCGAACATGGACTCCGGCGCCGGCGGAATCATCACAATCCGAGCGCCGTTTGAATCCAGCGGTGAAATCCTGTTAGATTTCTTCTCGAAGGTCGCCTGTGAAAACGTTCGATGCAAGAGCAAATGCCATGGCTCAAGATGCATTCACGTCCTGGGAGAGAGCGGTGGCACTTGGAACTTTCGTTTTCTGCCCGTGAACCGGGTGACCACGACTGCGTTGCAGAATGGCGGACGGCGAAAGACCATTGACTTGTAGAGTAAGCTCTCGTAACGGGGAGGGTCTGGTGGAATTCATCCATGATGATTTTCTGCTGCAGTCTGAAACAGCTCGGCGGCTCTACCATGGCTATGCTGCCGGAGAGCCGATTTTGGATTATCACTCGCATCTTTCCCCCGCCGACATCGCCTCAGACCGGCGCTTCAACAATCTATGGGAAATTTGGCTGGAGGGCGACCACTATAAGTGGAGAGCGATGCGCGCAAATGGAGTTTCCGAGCGTTACTGCACAGGTGACGCTCCCGCTTATGAAAAGTTTCTCGCCTGGGCCCGGACAGTCCCGTTCCTGCTGCGGAATCCTCTCTATCATTGGACGCACCTCGAGCTGAAGCGCTATTTCGACTTCGTTGGATTGCTGGATGAGAGCACCGCCAAACTCGTCTGGGACCGCGCGAATTCCATGCTGCAGACGCGGGATCTCACCGCGCGCGGAACCCTGAGGAAATTCGACGTTCGAGCCCTATGCACAAGCGACGATCCATGCGATGACCTCGCCCATCACCGCGCTGTTGCCGTCTCCGAACGAGCATTCCGGGTCTATCCGACTTTTCGCCCGGACAGCGCCCTTCTCGTGCACATGCCGGATGCATTCAACGTTTGGGTTGACCGGCTGGCAACGGCAAGCAACATCGAGATATCGTCTTTTCGCGACTTTCTTGACGCACTGAAGCGGCGCCACGACTATTTTCACGCCAACGGCGGAAGACTCTCCGACCATGGTTTGACGCACTGCTACGCCACGCCGTGCACCGAACAAGAGGCTGCGGCGATTTTCGCTCGGGCGCGCGCGGGCGTGGCCGCAACGACGGAAGAACATGAACGTTTCGCTTCTTTCCTCATGCTGCTGTTTGGCCGGTTGGACGCGGAAAAGGGCTGGACCAAGCAGTTACATCTGGGCGCCCTTCGTGGCGTCAATACGCGGCGTGTACGCGAGTTAGGTCCGGACGCAGGCTTCGATGCTATCGGAGATTGGAACCAGGCCACGGCCCTCTGTACCTATCTTGACCGCCTGGACCAGGAACATGCCCTTCCGAAGACCATCGTCTACAACTTGAATCCCGCCGACAACTATGTTCTTGCCACCGCCGTCGGCAATTTCCAGGACGGCTCCACCGCTGGAAAGGTCCAGTTCGGCGGCGGATGGTGGTTCCTGGATCAGAAGGAAGCGATCGAATGGCAGCTTAACGCCCTTTCCAACACGGGTTTGCTCTCCCGCTTCATTGGCATGCTGACCGATTCGCGATCCTTTATGTCGTTCCCGCGCCATGAATACTTCCGGCGTATTCTCTGCAACCTGATCGGGCGCGATATGGAGAGTGGCGAGCTGCCGATGGATGAGGGACTTCTGGGCGCGATGGTGCGAAACATCTGTTTCGGCAATGCAGCGCAGTACTTGGGGCTTGCGCTTGATTCTGCCCCGAAGAGGCGCAGTGAATCCGTCAAGTGCGTTTAGAAAATTCCCGCTGAGGTATGACGAGAGCGGTCCGTTTTGCTCCCTCTAAACGAAGACCTTGTTGAGTTTCGATTTGCCCTCGTCCGGCGAATCTGTGCCGGTCTGGTCGCGCCCGGCCTGCGCGAGAAGCCCACGTAGGCCAAGACCCTCGAAGCTCGGTATCTACCCCCTTCGCTCATCAAAACACTGCGTTATCGTGCCCCTTCGTCCCCAGTCGGCAACCGGAAAGGCGTCTTGGGGGTGCGCGGAGGAAGGCCGAAGGTAACTGAGATTAGTGCTTGACAAGTATCGAAATCAGAACATATAGTTTGCCAAACGAACTTAATATTGAAAATAGGCAGTTGGATGTCAGGTTTGGACCGGGAATCACGACGTGAAGGGCCGTAGAAGGCATATTTGCATGGCTCCTGATGAGAAATTAGTTTGAGAAGAGAACTAAATGAAGAGAATTGACTTCACGAATACGCAGGTGGCGTCGAGCGAAACGGCACGGGATATCAACCGCGGAGTTGTGCTTAACCTGATCCGGCGCAGGCAACCGATCTCGCGGGCAAGCCTGGCGCGGGAGTCAGGACTACAGCGAAGCACAGTGTCCCTAATCACAGAGCAACTCATCCGCGAGAGGTGGGTCGTGCAAGGGCCCACCGGTCGGCTGCCGCGCGGTAGGAGGCCAACGTTTATCCAGCTCAATGACCGGAGAGGGATTCTGGTGGCGGACATCCAGCCCGGACAGACGACGGTCGGGGTAGCGGACGTGAACGGACGGTTTCTGTCACAAGGGATCATTCCGACCCCGGCGGACCCTCAGTCCATGGCGGAAAGCCTGGCTGCCCGCATCCGCCACCTGATGGCATTGCATCCCGACCTTGTTTTTGAAGGAGTGGGAATCAGCTTGGCGGGTCGAGTCGACAAAACGAAACACCGCGTGGTCTTTGCTCCGAACTTGAAGTGGGATGGTGAATTCGATTTCACGGCGGCGGTTGAGAAGGCCACGGGAATGCGTGTGGAGGTGGAGAACGCGGCGGCGGCCTGTGCGCTGGCCGAGGTGTGGTTTGGGCATACCGACAGGATCCGCGACCTGGTTGTGGTGACGGTTTCCGAAGGCATCGGCACGGGCATATTCGTAAATGGGCAGTTGGCGCGAGGATTGGATGGGATGGCGGGTGAATTCGGCCATATGCCGATTGATCCGGCTGGGCCGCTGTGCACCTGCGGCCGCCGAGGTTGCTGGGAGGTTTACGCCTCGAACAGAGCCGCCCTGCAGTATTACCACGAATCGAGTGAAGCACTCAGTGGACTTAGTTTTCGGGATTTGCTCGCGCTGGCCGACGCGGGCGATGCCCTGGCGCTGAAGGCGCTCGACAGGATGGCCCACTGTTTGGGACAGGGCATGCGCATGATTGTTGCGGGTTTGGCGCCGGAAGAGATTGTAGTCGTCGGAGAGATTACGCGGCAGTGGCAGCGATTCGGTCCGGTGATCGAACAGGAAGTTGCGGCGGGGGTTTTGGTCGGGAAGCCGCCGAGGGTGAGGCCGGCAGCCGAACCGAGCGTGGCGCGCCTCCGCGGCACCGTGGCGATGGCGCTGCAGAAGCATTTTAGGCCGTCTGCCCAGGGCGTCGCAGTAGTAGAGGCGGCGTAATTCAGACGGATCGAACGCGGCCCAAGTCAAGAGGGCCAGCGAAAGGATTTGCGCCGAGCCAGGCGAGGCTGTCCGGCGCAGAAGTTCGAGGAAATTCACTTAGGACGGAGGAATTCATGTTGAAACAGAATTTCGTACGCGAAGAGAGCGGGAAGTTCAGCAATCGCTGGTATATACCAGCAGTGTGTCTCACGCTGCTGTTGGTCTTGCTGGCGTTTGCGGGTACGGGTCAGGCGCAGGTTCTCTACGGCTCGCTGACGGGGAACGTGACGGATGCATCAGGCGCCGCGTTGCCCGGGGCTCGCGTCGAGGCCGTCAATAAGGGAACGGGCGTGGCGCACGAGGCTACGACCAACGACCACGGTATCTATCTGTTCGCCGATTTGCTACCCGGCGTTTACAAAGTGACGATTACGGCGCCGAACTTCGGAGGGGTCACCATCGAGGAGGCCCTCCTGGTGGCGAACACGGGGCTGCGCATCGATGCGCAGTTGAAGGTGGCCCAGGTGACGGAGCAGGTGACCGTCACGGCCGCCCCTCCGCAGTTGCAGACGGATCGTGCGGATGTGCATACGGACCTGAGTTCCAGGCAAATCGAGGACCTGCCCCTCCTGGCCTCCAATGGGCGTAACTTCCAGTCGGCCTACCGCATCATCCCGGGAGTCGGCTTGCTCGGGGAAAGCAACTCGGCTGCGGGGAATCCGCAGCGCGCCATGTCCTCGAACATCAACGGGTTGTCCAACAACAACAACAATACCCGCATTGACGGGGCCATGGACACTTACACGTGGCTTCCGGCAAACGTCGCTTACATCCCCTCCGCGGACGCCATCCAATCGGTGAATGTGACCACGAACAACTTTGACGCCGAGCAGGGCATGGCCGGCGGCGCGGCCGCGAACGTGATCATCAAGTCCGGCACAAACCAGTTGCACGGCTCCGCCTACGAGTACCACACCGACAATCATCTTCGTACGCGCAACTACTTCAGGCCAGTGGCTGTCCAGGCTGTGAAGCCCAAGAATATCTTCAACCAGTACGGCGGGACCATCGGCGGCCCCATCCTGAAGAACAAACTGTTCTTCTTTGGAGCCTATGAAGGAACCAAGACCCGCACCGCTGGCGGGGCCTCCCGGAACGTCCCGCCTCTTGCGATCCGCAGCGGCGATTTTTCCGGCGCCATACCCGTGGGAACCGATTGCAACGTTACGTCCGTGGCGGGGTGCATTTACGACCCGAATACCGGAGCCGCCGACGGCACAGGACGCACCGCGTTCCCCGGAAACATAATTCCTGCGAATCGGCTTGATCCCGCGGCGGTCAAAATGACTGCCTTGATCCCGGCTCCCAATGCGGGCGGCCCCACCAGCACGACCAATAATTACATCCCCGTGGGAGCGCCCCTGTATAATCTCACCCGGTACGATGCGAAGATCAACTACGTACCCACCTCCAAGATGACGGTGTTCGGCAGGTACAGTATTTCGCCCTCCTTCATCTTCGACCCGCCGGCGCTGGGGGATGCCGGGGGCGACGCGACCGGCGGCGGCCAGAACGGCAACGCGTTCAGCAGGGTGCAAAGCGTTGCTTTGGGCCTGACCTACCAACTGACTCCCAGCATGCTCTTGGATATCAACGGGGGATACACCCGGCTGCGCCTGAACGCGGAAAATGTGGACATCAATACCAACTTCGGACTCGACACCCTGCTAATCCCCGGCACCAACGGAATCGACCATGCTTACGGAGGGATCCCTGCATTCCAGATCTCAAACTGGGCCAATCTTGGGAATGCCAACACCGGCAATCCCTTCATCTTCCGGGACAATCAATACGTCGGCAATGCGAACCTGAGCTGGGTAAAGGGGCGCCACGATGTGCGCTTCGGCATGGAGTACTACCGCAGCGGGATCAATCATTTCCAGCCGCAGGGCGGCACGTTTGGCACACCCCGCGGTTCCTTCTCATTTAACGGAAGCGTTACCGCACGCAGCGGCGGCGCCGCGTTTAACAATTACAACAGTTTTGCCCAATTCTTGCTCGGGCTGCCCGAGCGGGATGGCAAGGTCGTCCAGAACGTGAACCCCAACGCGTTGCGCTTCACTACTTGGGCCTGGTATGCGCGTGACCGCTGGCAAGTGACCCCCCAATTGACCCTCAGCTACGGCGTGCGCTGGGAATACTATCCGTTCGCCACCAGCGACCACAGCGGCGCCAAATACTTCGATCCCACGACGGGTAACGTGTACATCGGGGGAATTGGCTCCGTGCCGGACGATGATGGCGTAAGCGTGGGACACGGCATGTTCGTTCCCCGGCTCGGCCTGGCTTACCGGATTACCAACAAGACCGTGCTTCGTGCCGGCTATGGAATCAGCGTGGACCCCAACAACTTCCGAGCCTTGCGCGATACGTTCCCCAATATTACGAATATGGACTACACGGGGACCTCGCTCTTTGGCAACTCCTTTGCCCCTTCAACAAGCCTGACAGGCACCAATGCTACGCTTGCTCCGTACCCGGGACTCACCACGGGGGTCGTCCTGGTTCCCTTCACGGGCTATGGGACCGGCGTCATTCGCCTGCCAAACAACGTGGGTACGAATACTGTGGCAAACCCCTTCCACCGCGGATATGCGCAGTCGTTTAACCTGACGTTGCAGCAGGAGTTCGCAGGCTGGGTCGCGGAGGCTGGCTACGTGGGAACCCGTGGCATACGCATACCCCTGGGGCTCAATATCAACGCAGGCCCCGTGGGCGGCGGCACCGCAGGGCGCCTGCTGAATGCCAATCCCGCGGTTTGCCCTACCGCCAACTGCTGGGGTGATCTCAATGCCGTAACTCCCTTCGATTCCAGCTATTATGATTCCTTGCAGGCCAGACTGACGCGCCGACTGAGGGGCGGCGCAAGCATCGGCTTCGCCTATACCTTCTCCAAGGCCATAGACTATGGCGAGAACGAAGGGGCGGTGTTCCATCCCTATCCCACAAACTGGCAGGACAATCGCGCCCTAGCTGGTTTTGACCGCCCGCACAACTTCCAAGCCTACGGCGTTTACGAGCTGCCCTTCGGCCGCAACAAGCGTTGGGCGCAACATGGCATCGCTAACGCCCTGGCGGGTGGCTGGCAGTTGAGTTGGATCATGAGCCGCTACTCCGGTGTTCCCCTGACCATCACAACCAACGCCAACGCGTCTAACGCTCTCGGGAGTACGAATACACCCGACCTCGTTGCCCCCATCGTCATTTTGGGAAATCTACGCCATACAGATCCCGTTACGGGCCAATTCGTAAACTGCGCCCTTACGGACCCCTCTTGCCAGTATTTCCAAGCTAGTTCTTTCGCGCAGGTCCCGGCGGGCCAGGTGCGTTACGGCACCGCCGGACGCAATATCCTTCGCGGGCCTGGCTTCTTTGACCTGGATACTGGCCTCTTGCGAAACTTCCGGATCACGGAGCGGCTCGGTTTCCAGTTCAAGGTGAACGCATTCGCCATCACGAACACGCCGAACTTCGGCAACCCGGGCACGAATATCTCGAATACTAACTTCGGAACCATAACCGGAACCGCGAGCGGCCCGCAGTTCTCTAGCGAAGCGGGCAACATCAGCGGCCAGCGCACCTTCTGGTTCGCCGGGAAAATTACTTTCTAACCAAACCGCGCGGGAAGCTCTCCCGCCAAACGCATTTCACAGCATGTCCACCCCGGCTCGGCATCGCACTCACCCGCGATGCCGAGCCCTTTTTTTGGCCCTTCTCACAAAGCAACAGGCGCACGTGTCTCCCCTCGTCGGAGCTGTCCCTCGCCAGGCTGCACGCTGTTCTTCCAGGATGAACCACAATCGGAAGGATGGTTGGTAGGGGCGGTGGGGATCGAACCCACGACCTTCGGCTTAAAAGGCCGCTGCTCTACCACTGAGCTACGCCCCTAACTACTTGCAACATCTTACAGTGAAAAGGTTTACCGCGCATCACGCTTCCCAGGCGAATCCCAATGAAAAATGGCGGTCGAACATTCAGTGTCAGTTCGTAATTGGCATTTGCGGACGGGCGTTGACGCGTTAGGACGTACAAAACGCTTCATGTTTTGACATTCTGACGCGTTGAGGCAACGGCTGACACGCATTGGCTGAACGTGCAGCATCGGCCTATTAGGCCGTGCTCTAAGGCACATCGCGATCCTACTTTATTACCCTCGAACTTGGCTCGAAACGACTGTGCGACTTCCCGAAAGCGGTTTAAGTGGTGGGCCCACGGAGATACACTGAGGATCAGAGAAAATTCTTTAATAAAGCTTGTCAGAACTTCTGGCAAGGCATAGAAGCTTCTGGTTTGGAGGCGTTCGACAGTGGCTCGAGTCCCACCGCTCCCGCCAATTTCTTGCTTCAAGCCTCCTGCGGCCTGGAATTAAATTCTTCTACTCAACGAGTTGCAGGTTCAAGGCGATGCGCACACCGTTGACGAGGATGACGCTCTGATCCAGGAGCTGCTGGTTCGTAATGTCGGGCTGATTGGATGACGTTGTCGGCTCCTTCGACCGAGTAGACTTGGTAGCTGTAAGACGACCAAGGCCTGCCTGCCGCAGGCAAGCTCGGAAGAAAAGGAGCCGACAACGTCATCTAATCAGCCAGAGGCTTTTGAACCGTTTCAGGAATTCCAACTAAGCTGGGGATGCATCCGTTTGTGCAACGCTCATGTTAATCAACTGATAGGCGATATCAGGGGGTTGGAAGCAGAAGGTGATAATCCAATCGGCGACTCTGTCTACGTCGGCGACCCGGCTTACCTGGTAGGCATGGCTGCCGAGAAGGATGCGAAGGGCAACTACAAGAATTCGGACCTCTATCAAATATTTAAGCCTCTCGTTAGCATACGCGAGACTCTCGAGGTAATGGGAAAATGCATCGACGATCAAAGATGCTGGGAAGAAGAACGAAGGAAAAACCCGAACTTGTTGGCATCTTCACATTAGGGGCGATCCAGCTTCTGATTGTCCTGCTCGCTAACGCGTCGACGCCAGAGCGCAGGATCGAACAGTCCCTCGCGGGACTCACAGCGGGTGTCTCCACCTTTGCAGAGGCGCGTGCAAGATTTGGAAGTCGCATCTTCATCAAGCACGGGAGCCACATCGTCCGCTTTGATCCTGGATGTGAATTGCAAATTGGCCCAGACGACCAAATGAACATGTCCGGCACCGGGCGGATCACAATACTCAGCGCCCAGCAGGCGGATGGAAAACAGCACACAAATCCCGCCCGCTGCAGCGACTTAGCGACAGGCATGGGCTTGCATCTTGGCGCGACGCTCGATGAGGTCAAGAGAATTTACGGTGAGCCGACCTCTGAAGGTCCGTTCGGAGATGACTCCTATGCTCTCGCTTTTGAAAACTCCGGGAAATGCCAGAATCCGGCGGTACGCACGTTGCAACGCAAAAGCTTGGCGATTTGGCTTTCAAATGAGACGAAGCGAGTCACTGAAATCACCATAGAAATAGATAAAGTGTCCTGCGAAGAACTTCGTGAGGAATGGAAGCTGGATGAGAAATATAAGAAGGGGGGGCGGGTGGCCCGGGCCTGAAGTGAGGAGGCGATTTCGGGTGGCCCGCCGAAGGCGGGTTCGCCCCTTCGTCCACGACCCCCAATCCATTCGAATGCTTCCCACTCAGTAATCTATTGACATGTATAATCATCCGTGCTACCATGCCTCGTGTTTACGCTGAGAAACGCCCTTATCGGAAGGCCCTCCGCAGTCCCCATCCCCTGCTTTCTCGGACTTCTGGCGCACCCTAAGTCCTTTACAATCCGCACATCCGAAAAATGCGCCCGCAACCCCTTTAGAATCCGCACATACAAAATCACTGTTTTTAAACCCTTTGGAATCCGCACTTACAGAAAAACAGGGGGGGGCTTAGTGCTAACCACACACCTCATTGACATCCCGCACTCCATCGCGGAGACTCATAAAACCCCTTCCTACTCTTGTTTCTCGGTGCCTACTCATGCGCATTCTTGTTGCCGAAGACGACGCTCCGCTGGCCGAATTTCTCCATCAGCGGCTCAGTCAGGAACACTTTACCGTGCAAGTGGTTTCGGATGGTCTCGAGGCGCAACGCCTGGCGTCCGACGTGCCCTTCGATCTCCTCATCCTGGACCTGAATCTTCCGGGAGCCAGCGGTTTCGAGGTTCTTCAGCACGTTCGCAAGAAACGGCCCGAGCTGCCCGTCTTGATCGTCACCGGAAGAGCGAAGGTCGAGGAGCGCGTTCACGGCCTGGACGCCGGCGCGGATGATTACCTGCTCAAACCGTTTGCTTTTGACGAATTATCCGCGCGCATTCGCGCCTTGCTGCGGAGAAGCGGGCACGCGCCCGCAGCGCTCCTGCGCGTGGAAGATCTCGATCTCGACCGCCTGGCGCGCACGGTGCATCGCGCCGGCAAGCCCATTGATCTCAGCCCCAAAGAATTTGCTCTTCTCGAATACCTCATGGGCCAAGCGGGAAAGACCGTGACGCGCACCATGATTGTCGAACACGTCTGGAAACTGCATGGCGACACGATGACCAACGTCGTGGACGTGTACATCAATTATCTGCGCCGCAAGGTGGACAACGGCCACGAGCACCGCCTGATTCGCACGATTCGCGGCGTTGGCTATCAGATTGGCGGTGCTTGCTGATGCGCGGCTCTCTAACAGATCGCTTAAATGGGCTACCCGAAGGCCAGCTCGCCGAACGCTTCCGGCACGTGGAAATTGGGAACGGGAGTGTGCGTGGGGCTCCACGCGGAATAGAAACGCGGCTCGGCCGCGCCCTCCACGCGGAAGAAATTCGCGCGCCATATCGCGCTGGGATCGAAGCGCGCGACAAGTGAGCGCATGGGAATGGCCAGCTCCGCCGTCCAAACCTTCTTTCCCTGTTCGAGCAGAACTCGCCGCCTCAGTTCGCTGCGAAGATCGCTTTTGCCCTCCGGCGCGATATCCAAATCGAGCCAGTAGCCGTTGGGGCTGACTTCAAATTCTTTGTAGCGGCGCAAAGGCGCGGGCTCCGGCTGCAGAAATGCTTCGACGACGTCGCGCTCCCAGAGGAGGTCGCGCCGGCCGCTCGGCTCCGCGTCGGGAAACACAGTAATCACGCGATACCTCGCGCGAAACTGGAGAAGAAGATTTTCGCGCGTCCAGAGCAACCGCACTTCCGTGAAACGTTCGGGATCGGCGTTTCCCCCCTGCCAGTCCGCGCAAAAGGTGATCGGCGCGGCCGATTCCCACGCCTTCGGCGGCGGGAAACCCTCTGCATCCATCGAGTTTTTCCATTCCGTGGCAACAGCGCGCGGCAACGTCATCGCAGAAACCCCAGACGAGTTCGAATCATCCGTGAAGTGGCGGCAGGAAACATTGGGTCAACTGAACAGTGTAACCGGGAAACGTCGTCATCCGGCGACCGGAACCACGCATCGCCGTTGTGTTAGTCTTTTCTGGACGGTCGAACTCCATGGATCCCGTTTACATCGTCGGCGCCGTGCGCACGCCCATCGGCAAGTTCGGCGGGGCGCTGGCCGCCTTCACCGCCGCCGATCTCGGCGTGATTGCGGTTCGAACGGCGCTGGAGCGCGCGTTCGAAGAGGTTCCGCCCGTGCGCGTCCCGGTCGAGAATACGGATTGGGGCGCGATTCCACAGTTTTCGCGCAAAGCCGTAGAGAAAGCGCGCACGACGCACTATCGCGTGGATGAAGTTATCGTTGGCAACGCTCGCCCCGCGGGCGTCGGTCCAAACGTGGGACGCCAGATCGCCTGGCGCTCCGGACTCGGCGACGACGTGCCCGCGTTCACCGTGAACATGGCCTGCGCGTCCGGTTTGCGCGCGATCTTGCTTGGGTGGCAGCAGATCAAGCTGGGCGAGGCGCAAATCGTCGTGGCGGCCGGAGCCGAGTCCATGAGCCGCGTGCCGTATCTGCTGGACGCGCGCTGGGGATACAAGATGGGACACCAGCCCCTGGTGGATTCCATGTACCGCGACGGGCTTCTGTGCCAAATTTCAAGGATGATCATGGGCGAGACCGCCGAAGTCCTGGCGCGGCAATACGGCATCTCCCGCGAGGAGCAGGACGCTTACGCGTTCGAAAGCCAGCAGCGCGCCGCACGCGCAGCCGCCGAGTGTAGGTTTCGCAACGAGATTGTTTCCGTCGAGCGCACGGACGCAAAGGGCAAGACGACGCGCATCGAAGTGGACGAACACGTTCGAACGGACACGACGCTGGAGAGTTTGCGCAGACTCGCGCCGGTATTTGCCAAAGACGGGAGCATCACGGCCGGGAATGCCAGTGGAATCACGGACGGCGCTTCAGCCGTAGTGCTCGCGAGCGAAGCGAAGGTACGCGAAATGAAGCTCCAGCCACTGGCGCGCATCGTGGATGCCACCGTGGCCGCAGTGGACCCGCGCATCATGGGTGTCGGTCCCGTGCCGGCGATCGAATCGCTCGAGAAACGCACCGGTTGGAAGCTTGCGGAATATGACGTCGTGGAGTTGAACGAAGCCTTTGCCGCGCAGGTGCTCGCGTGCGACCGCGAGCTGCATTTTGACCGCACGCGGCTGAATCCGAACGGCGGCGCCATCGCGCTTGGCCATCCCATCGGCTGCACCGGCGCGCGAATTGTGACCACGCTGGTGCACGAGCTGCGCCATGGTAATGCAAGACCTGGCCGCCGGGGCCTGGCAACGCTTTGTGTTTCCGGCGGGCTCGGTGTGGCTCTGGCGCTGGAGAGTTGTTAACGAGGTGAGAGAATGCCTGACACGTTGAACGACGAAGAGTATTCCGCGCAAGCTGCGCGGAAGAGGCCCGATCAGTTCGAACACGTCAAGCTGCGGGTTGAGGGCGGCGTGGCCCGCATGACCCTTGATCGTCCCGAGCACAATCTTCTAAACGAAGCGATGCTCCGTGAAATAGCGGGCGGCATCGAGTGGCTCGGCGAAAAAGATGACGTGAAACTCGTCGTACTCGACTCCGCCTGCAAGGTGTTCAGCGGCGGCATTGACATCGGCGAATACACTTCGCAGCGCGTTTTCCAAATGCTGGACGCGTTTCACTCGGCGTTTTCCGCCATGCTGGAAGTCGGCAAGCCCGTGCTCTGCGTTGTGAACGGCCCGGCGATTGGCGGCGGTGCGGAGCTGGCCATGTTCGGCGACCTCGTGGTGGCTACGCCGAAAGCGCGTTTTGCGCAGCCGGAAATCACCATCGGCGTGTTTCCGCCGCTGGCTTCCACGATTTTGCCGTTTCTTGTGGGTCCAAAGATCGCTCTCGAGCTCGTTCTTACCGGCGAGCCCGTAACCGCCGAACGCGCCCTGGAGCTCGGCATCGTCAACCGCCTGGTCCCCGAGAATAAGCTCGAACAAACGGTCAACGAACTGATCGCGCGCATTTCCGGCCACTCCGGCCCGGTCCTGGCCATGGCGAAGAGAGCCATTCTGGGCGGAATGGGGATGTCCCTGCGCGACGGCATGAAAAACTCGATGAACATTTTCCTCAACGAGCTTTACCGGCTTGAAGATTCGCAGGAAGGGCTGCGCGCCATGATCGAGAAGCGCAAGCCGGAGTGGAAGAACCGCTGAGGCCGGATCCGCCGCAAGCTCGCGGCGGCCACTCTTTACTCCTGGGAACTTCGTCGCCCGCCGCTGCAACTTTCTCCGCGCTTTTGGTTTCTAATCAATACGTGGGCTGGCATTCCCCTTTTCCGTCTGAGGAGGCGCGATGAAAACTCGAGCCGCATGTTTGATCTTGGCGTTGTGTTTCTGCGCAAGCGCGCTTCCCGCACAGACGCACCGATGGGAGCTCACGCCGTTTATCGGTTTCGAAACGAGGGGGTCCTATCCGTTGCAGAACGCCCTGCAAGTGGACCGGCTGCGGGCCAACGCCAACATAAGTTTTGGGACGTTTCTCGATTACTCGGTCTCCGATAACTTTCAGGCGGAATTTCTCTGGGCCCACAATCCAACGCAATACAGCGAGCGAAACATTGCGACAGGGCAATATACGAAGGCGTTCAATACGCAGATCGATCAATACCAGTTCGGAGGCCTTATCCTGCTGCGCGACGACCGTCACAAGGTGAGACCCTACATGGCCACGGGCCTCGGTTTCACACGGGATTCGAACAGCGGCGGAAATCCCAGCCGGACAGCGTTTGCCTTCAACATTGGCGGCGGCCTGAAGTATGAGGTGAATCGCTTCGTGGGTTTTCGCAGCGATGTTCGGTGGATACCGACCTATGGGAGCTCAAGCCCGGGGACGTACTGCGATCCGTTTGGATTTTGCTATCCGGCGACGATTCGCAACTACCTGCAGCGTGTCAATCTGAGCACCGGCGTGAGCATTCGCTTCTGAATTTTCGCGTTGCCGCACAGCCCGGGGCAGGAGGGAAAAACCCCTTGACGTGCGCGAGGTAAGACGGTATCTTACATAACGTGAAAACCACCGTATCCACCAAAGGCCAGGTGGTGCTGCCCGCCGAATTCCGCCAGCGGGATGGCATCGAGCCCGGGCAGGCGTTCGAGGTCGAGCGCATCCACCGCGGCGAATACCGGTTGGTGCGGCGCAAGCCCCGGCCAAACCAAGGCCTGGTCGATTGGCTGCTCGCTTGCCCCGAAAAGGGATTCTTCGTTCCCATCGAATCAGAATCCACGGACACGCTTTGACCTACCTGGTGGATGCCAATGTGCTCAGCGAGGCCACCAAGCCATCGCCCAATCCCGCCGTGTTGGAATGGCTGAAGCAAAACGAACGTGAGATCGCTGTTGATCCGTTCATCCTGGGCGAAATCCGATTCGGCATACTTCTTCTTTCCGCGGGCAAACGGCGGCAGCGTCTGGAGCGCTGGTTCAGGGAAGGCGCCGCGAAAGTTCTTTGTGTGCCCTGGGACGCCGCCGCAGGACTGCGGTGGGCCAAACTGCTCGCCGACCTTCGGGTCAGGGGCCAATCCATGCCCATCAAGGACAGTCTGATTGCCGCGACGGCGCTGCTTCATGGTTTTGTCCTGGTGACTCGAAACGTACGCGATTTCGGCAAGGCCGGCGTCAAGGTTGTTGACCCCTTTTCCCGCTGACGCATAAGTGTTTCCTCCACCGGCCCCAAATGAGGCACGGTTCACTTCGCCGGTGGCCCGGCGCATGGCGTCCAGTGCAGCGCGAGCGCCGCTGGCATCCGCTATCGCGTGCCCGCCGTCATCACCTGGAGCGTGCCTTTCGCTTCTGAATTTTCCCGCCGCCGCACGGCCCGATTGACTCCGTCTGGCGCGTGGCATACACTCACTTCTTAACTTGCAGGCAAGGGATGAGGGGAAGGCCGTGCGAATCGGCCGCGGTCCCGCCACTGTGATCGGCTGAAGAAGCCGTAAGCCAGGCCACCCTCCCGCGCCGCAATTGCCAGTGCGCTTCGCGAGAAAGCGTGCGGCGGTTTGCCCCACCGAATCTCGTGGGGCTTTTTTTTGGCCAAGCGTGTGGAGGAAATGCTCTGAACTTTCGGAATCCCATTCGAAAGGCGCGAACGAAGTACGCGGCGCTGGTGGCTGCGCTGCTTTGCGCGGCGACCGCCGCCGCACAGGCGAACGCGCTGGCGCCGTCTCCGGCGGGGTTCGCCGAATACACCGACGAAACGGGCCGCCACGTCCAAGTGCCCCGGCCGCTGCAGCGCATCGTTTCGCTGGCGCCCAGCCTAACCGAAACGATCTACGCACTTGGCGCGCAGGATCGCCTTGTGGGTGACACCGATTATTGCGACTACCCCCCTGAAGCTCAGAAAAAAGAGAAGGTCGGAGGAGCGATCAATCCGAGCATCGAAAAAATCGTTTCGTTGCGGCCCGATCTTGTCCTGGTGACCAAGAGTCTAAATCGGTTTGAAACTGTCCGCGCGCTCGATGAGCTGCACGTCTCCTCTTACGCCACCGATCCGCACACCGTGGACGACGTGGTTTCCTCGGCGGCGCGGCTGGCCGAAGTGCTGGGCATCGCTGATGCGGGTGAATCACTCGCACAGGATCTGCGCCGCCGCATGGCGGACTTGCACACGCGCCTTGCAGCCCAGCGGCCGCGCCGCGTGCTCTTTATCGTATGGACCGCGCCGCTCATCTCCATCGGCAGGAATACTTTCATCGCAGATGCCCTGGCCCGCGCCGGCGCAATCTCCGTCGTGGATGCCGCACAGGATTGGCCGCAGGTGAATCTTGAGGAAGTTGTTCGCCTGCAACCTGAAGTGCTGGTTTTCGCCTCGACGCATTCCGAGTCGGCAGCCCGCGATTTCGATGAGCTTGCGGAACGCCCCGGCTGGCGCAACCTCGACGCCGTGCGCAATCGCCGCTTCGCCGTCATCAGCGATGCCGTCAATCGTCCGTCGCCGCGCTTGATCTCCGCCATCGAGGATCTTGCCCGCCAGCTTCATCCCGGCGCCTTCGCAGAGAAGCCGCAGCCCCCCGTCGATCCCGATGCTGCTCCATCGGAGCTTCCGGCGACCCCCGCCGCCCCGAAAACTGGTTTTGGAGCAAGAGGGGAACACCGCTGATGCACCCGCTCACGCTGCGTCGCGTCCTTCTCCGCTGCGGCCTCCTTGCCGCCGTGCTTCTTGTTGTCGTGCTGGTGGCGCTGAAGCTCGGCGCCGTCCCTGTCTCGCTGTATGGCCTCGGCCGAGACCTCGTGCTCGTTCTACTTGGCCGCAGCGGTGAAGTCTCCAGCGAATACCGGATGATTGTTTTCGACATCCGCTTGCCGCGCATCATTCTGGGCATTTTCGTAGGCGCCTCGCTGTCCGTTGCCGGCGCGAGCTTCCAGGCCCTGTTGCGGAATCCCCTGGCGGATCCTTACGTGCTGGGCGTTTCCAGCGGCGCAGCCGTCGGTTCCATCCTCGCTCTCATCGTCGCCCCGCATCTCAATCTTCCACCCGCTGCGGCGGCGCTTTTCACGCCGTTCGGCGCATTCCTGGGCGCCATCGCCACCATTGCCGGGGTCTATTTTCTCGGCCGCCGGGAAGGCCACCTCAACAGCAGCACGCTCTTACTCGCGGGAATCATCTCCGCATCATTTCTTTCCGCCGTCATTATGTTTTTGATGACCACCCTAAACGGCCCCAACTATCGCGGCATGGCCTTTTGGCTAATGGGCGACCTCTCGACTCTTCCGCCGAGAAGCCTGCAGGTGTTTCTCGTCTTGGCTTTCTTCGTTGCTGCCGGGGCGATTTACACCACGGCCGCCGATCTGAATTTGCTTCTCGCCGGTGAGGAAGAGGCGCGGCATCTCGGCGTGGACATCACGCGCGTGCGGATTGTCGTGTACATCGCCGCGTCTCTCCTCACGGGATTCGCGGTTTCCGTCAGCGGCGCAATCGGCTACGTTGGCCTGCTCGTTCCGCACGTGATGCGTCTGCTGTTTGGCTCGGATCATCGGCTGCTTCTGCCCACGGCTGCGCTGGGCGGCGCCATAGCCGTCGTCATTGCGGACACCGCCGCGCGCACTGTTTTCGCTCCCACCGAGCTGCCCGTGGGCGCCATGACCGCCCTGGCCGGGGCGCCTCTCTTCATCTATTTGCTTCGCCGGAGGCTCGCATGAGCACCTCCGCCGCGCGCATGCCGGCAGAAGTTTCGCGCGCGGGCGCCGAAGTGCGCCTCAGCGTCGAGCAGGTGAGTTACGCGCATTCGTCGAATCCGACGCAAGCGCCGCAATTCACGCTCGAAGCCACCAGCTTCCAAGCGCGTCCCGGCGAGATCGTTGCCATCCTTGGCCCTAACGCCAGCGGCAAGTCCACGCTGCTGAAGCTCATCTCCGGCGCGCTGAATCCACTTTCCGGCCGCGTCCTGCTCAATGGATTCTTGACGCATTCGCTCAACCCACGCATGCGCGCGCAACGCATCGCCGTCGTGCAGCAGGAAAGCCAGTTGCTCTTTCCCGCGCGCGCGTGGGAATTCGTCCTGCAGGGCCGCCATCCCTACAGCCGCGGCCTGCACTTTGAGTCGGCCGAGGACGTCCTCATCGCGCAGAACGCCCTGGCGCAGGTCGGCGCGGAAAACCTGAGCGATCGCTGGATGGATCAGATTTCCGGCGGCGAAAAGCAGCGCGTGATTCTAGCGCGCGCCCTCGCGCAGCAGCCGCTCCTGCTGCTGCTCGATGAGCCCACGCTGCATCTCGATATTGGCGCGCAGGTGGACTTGCTCGATGCGCTGCGCCGCCTGACAGCCGCGAACCGCTTTACGGTCGTCATTGTTACGCACGAGCTGAATCTTGCCGCTGAGTTCGCCGATCAAGTCGTGCTCCTCCAGAACGGCAGGAGTCTTCGCGTCGGTTCGCCCGCGAACGTGTACCAGCGCGAACTGCTCGAACAGGTTTTCCGGACATCGCTTGGCGTCGAGCTCGGCCCGTCAGGCCGGCCTCGCGTCACGGTGTTGCCCGGAACGTAGTTTTTTTATCCGGACGGTGCGGCCCTTGGCCGTACCGCAACTCGAAACCAACAGCGGGCGCATGCGCCCCTTCTATTAACCGCGGACTTCGCGCACGGGAAAACGATGCAATGTCGTTGCCGCCGCGCGACTGTAAGGCGGAGCCAAATTACGCGCAGGTCACTGCGGCAATTCTCGGTCGAACCGGGAAGCCGCGGGAAGGCCGCGCGCACGCCCCCGTAAAGGGGCCAGCAGTGCCGCCAAGCCAGGAGACCGGCGAAGCCCGCAACCCATACGATTGTTTTCTTGAGTTGACCCCGGCGGTGCCGGGGTCAGACACGAGTCGTTTGGGACAACCTTCAACTCCCGCGCGAGAGGGAGAAAAGGATAAACCATGACAACCCGACTGCTTCGTTCCGCTGTTTTGTTCTTCTTGTTCGTTTCCGCGGTTTCCTGGAAAGTTTCCGCAGCATCCACGGACGCCCATCTCACCGGCACTCTGATCGATGCGAGCGGCGGGAGTATCAGCGGAGTTCACATCACCGCCGTCCCGGCAAACGCTACAAGCAACGCAGCCTACACCGCAACGTCAACTGGCGACGGCCGTTACGATCTCGCTCTTCCGGCGGGATCGTATCGCATCCGTTTCTTGCGCGAGCCATTCGTCGCGCACGAGTACGATTTCACCTTTTCCGCTGGAGAATCTCGCACCCTCGATCTGCGTCTAGAGCTTGAGCCTCTGTCATCCAAAGTGATTGTGACGGCACAGGCGGAGCCCATCGAAATATCAACCTCGCCTGCTCCGGCCACGATCTTCACTCGGCAGGACATTGACCAACATCAGGCCGTCGCCCTTGCCGATCTTCTGCTCTTCGCGCCCGGCGTGAGCCTGGGCCGCAGCGGCGCCGAAGGTGGACAGACTTCTGTGTTTCTAGGCGGCGGCAATTCCAGCTACACGAAGGTCCTCGTGGACGGCACGCCGGTGAACGAGCCGGGCAACGCCGTGGATTTCTCGAACTTCACGCTCGATAACATTGATAAAATCGAAATCGTCCGCGGCGCGGAGAGCGCCCTTTACGGCACGGACGCCGTGGCGGGCGTGATTCAGGTGATTTCCCATCGCGGGACGACGCGCAAACCGGCGGTGTCGCTCTTCAGCGAGGGCGGCAGCTTTTCATCCGGCCGCGGCGGCGCGCAGTTGAGCGGCTTGCTCGGCAAATTCGATTACTCCACGGCAGCTTCGTATTTTCAGACCGGCGGGCAAGGCCCCAACGACGCTTTCATCAACCGCACGCTGTCCGGAAATTTCGGATGGCGGTTCAGCGACTCCCACCAGCTTCGTCTCACGCTCCGCAACAATACGAGCGATGCGGGCATTCCCGGCCAGACGGCGTTCACACCGCCAAATCTCGATCAGCGCAGCGGCCTGCATTTCTTCAGTGCCGGGGCGCGCTGGGATTTCTCTACCGGCCCCCACTGGCGCCACGCGATCAGCGGCGCGGAGTCGTACAACCGAGAGCGGAATGCCAACCCGGCGCAGGATTTCTACGCGACGGACGCATTCGCTTTTTGCCCGCAGACCAATCCCTCGGCCGTGGCCACCGCCGAATTCTGCGATTTCACTTACCTTAGCACGAACAAATACAACCGCGCGGGCTTTGGCGCCCAGTCGAGCTATTTCCGGCCCGCGGGCGGCGTCAGCGCTGGTTATCAGTACGAGGTGGAAAACGCTTCCTTGAGTTTTCTTCCCGGGAACCACCTTCGCCGCAACAATCAGGGAGGCTTCCTCGATTCGCGCTGGTCGCCGCACCCGCGGCTTGTTCTCAGCGCCGGGGGGCGTGCCGAAGCGAATGGCGTTTTCGGCACGCGAGTCGTCCCGCGCGCCGGCGTTTCGTATGCGCTGCACTACGGCCACGGCCTGTGGGGAGACGCGCGCGTTCGCGCCTTCTACGGCCAGGGCATCAAGGAGCCGCGCTTCGACCAGTCCTACGGCACCGATCTTTGCTTTCCTGGGAATCCACTGCTGCGGCCGGAGCGCAGCCGCACTTGGAGCGCGGGAGTGGACCAGACCCTCTCTTCGGATCGCGTGAGAATATCCGCCGAATATTTCCAGAACCGCTTCTACGACATCATCAGCTTTGGAAGCGTCGCAGGAATCCCCGGGTGCGGTTTTGCCGGAACGTTCTTCAATACGGATTTGGCGAGGTCGCGAGGGGCGAACGTCGTCGTCGAAACAAAGCCCTTGCGTTGGCTGACCCTCGTCGGTGGCTACACCTACGACGACACGCGCGTCCTCGCATCGCCAAACGCCTTCGATCAGGCGCTAACGCCTGGGAATCGTTTGCTCCGGCGTCCCCTGCATTCCGGCTCGCTGCTCGTTCAGACCGCTTGGCGAAGATGGCAGTTGCACCTCGCTGGTTATTTCACCGGGGTGCGAACGGACGCCGATTTTCTGTTTCTGGGCTTCACCAGCAATTCCGGTTACGCCCGGTTTGATCTGGCCACCAGTTACGATTTTGGCCGCGGCATTTCGCTCTATTCCCGCGTCACAAATCTATTCGACAAGAAGTATCAGGACATCCTCGGCTACCCCGCGCTCGGGCGCGATGCCCGTCTGGGCATGAAGTACCGCTTCGGCGGAAAGGAATGACCACCCAGCCCGAACCCGTGCTTTTTTGCTGGAGCGGCGGCAAGGACAGCGCCATGGCCCTTGCCGCCCTCCGGCACGATCCCTCCGTGCGTATCGCGGCGCTGCTTACAACCGTGACGGAAGGCTACGAACGCATCAGCATGCATGGCGTCCGCCGCGAATTGCTTGTACAACAGGCCGATGCGCTCGGCTTGCCGCTTCACGAAGTGCGCATTCCGCCGCAATGCGATAACGCCATCTATGAAGCGCGCATGGAAGAGGCGCTCCGCGTCCACTATCAAAGCGGCGTGCGCCGCGTCGCCTTCGGCGATATTTTCCTCGAAGACCTGCGCCAGTACCGCGAGCGCAATCTCGCCCGCATGGGCATGACCGCGCTCTTCCCCATCTGGAAGCGCGATACGCGCGAGCTTGCCCGTGAATTAATCGCCGCGGGTTTCCGCGCCATCACCGCCTGCATCGACGGCAAAGTCCTTGACCGCAGCTTTGTCGGACGGCTTCTCGATGCTTCTTTCTTCAAACAATTGCCGCCCAGTGCCGATCCATGCGGCGAAAATGGCGAATTTCAC